>NZ_JBSKHT010000012.1:0-247562 GCF_057128745.1 Pseudomonas rosaeacicularis | reverse complement strand
CCCCATGTGAGAGTAGGTCATCGTCAAGATTAAATTCCGAAACCCCTCACCGCTTGCGCGGTGAGGGGTTTTGTTTTGGGCGGCCGGAAAAACCTCGTTCGCGAGTAGAAGCGGCACAAACATAGACAATAAAAAAGGCCGCATCTTCATGCGGCCTCCCAGTAAACCTCCTAACTTAACTCATTCCGCAGCCACATCTGCCACTTCAATGAGCTTGGTTTTAACCAACTCATCCCGTCGTTGAATATACTTCCAGTCAGCCTCATCAATATAAATCCCAGCGGGCCCGCTTCCACCTTCGAGGTCAATCGCCACGTGAGCAGATACTTGCGGCTTCACGCTTGCCAGGATAGGCACGAAGCCCAACTGAAGACTGGTTTCCAGCAATGCTGCCTGGTTCTTCTCATCGATGTCTGCAGCCTCGTCCAAATAGTAAGGAAGGCGGATACGACCGGCTTGCTCACGATCCATCAAGTGCAGTAACAAGTACATGTTGGTCAAGGCTTTGATGGTCATCGTGGTGCCGTTTGAAGCTGCACCATCGATGTCAGTATGAATAACCGGCTGGCCATTCACCTTTGTAATCTCGAATGCCAACTCGAAAAGGTCTTTCAAGCCTAGCTGGTTGTGGTTGGCTGCGACTAAGCGCGCCAAGTATTCCTTGGCCTCTTCGTTCTTGTTGTCTTGATCTGCACTCTGGTTCAGGTCAAACACTGAAAGCGTTTCCCCCTCTTCATATTGGCCAGCGCTGTGAATGATCTGGTCAATATGCTTGAGCGCTTCCTTGTTAGGAGCCAGGACAATACGGAAGCTTTCAAGGTTGGAAACCTGACGCTTGTTTATCTCGCGATTGAACAAAGCCAATTGATGCTCGAGGCTGTCGTAGTCACTGCGAATGTTGCGCAGCGTACGTGCAATATCAGTAACCGCAGCACGACGCGCCTTGCCGAGAGTAAGCGCCTCATCTTGGCGATGCGCGTATGCGTTGATCAACAACTGCAAACGGCGCTCCATGTCGTCTTCGCTATCGAATTTGGCCACACCCTTAAGGCGAACCTGCGCATACAGCGCTTCAATCTGCCCATCACAACGCTGCAGGCCCTGCCAGCTGTCCTGATAATCGTTGAGCAATGGAAGTAGATTTTCCAGCGAGTCGTCGACGGCTTCCATAAACGGCGCACCGAACGGCATGTCGGCGGGCAGTAATTGGCGGCGACGCAATGCATCGTCCAGCGTGCGCTGCTTGGACTCCAGATCGCCAATCTGGCGGGCAACCAACTGCAGCTTGGCGGACAACTGCTGAACACGCTCAGTGAACGCATCAGACGAGCGTTTCAGCTCGTCCTGAGCCGCTTCCAGTTGTGCAAGTTGCTCATGCTTCTCAAGCTCCTCAGCGGTTAACGTCTGCGAGCGGCGGAAATCTTCCAACGCCTTCTGCGCATCCAGAACCTGCTGATACAGCACTTCGGTCTGAGTCTTGCTCGCTGCGCGGTCAGCGGCCACAGTCTGTTGCGTTTTCAGCTGCTTGAGTTCTTTTTCAAGACGCTCTTTCTGATCACGCAAAGCAGCACGGTCCGCCAATGCTTGCAGCGCCGGTGGCTCGATATGCGACAGATTGATCGACAGGCCGGGCACTTCAAAATGCTCCCCCTTGAACCCATCCAAGATGGCTTCGAGAGATTTCACCCATGCGTCGCCATCGTCGAGCGCGATGCCCTGTTCGCCCAGCGGCAGACTGAACAACGCGCTATTGAACAGTCGCATCAAACGTTCGACATCCGGCTGCGAGAACTCTTCACGCAGGCGTGCATAACTGTTGTTGTCGGCATGATCGAGTTGCTGCTTCACTGACTTCAGACGCTTTTCCAGATCTCGCAGACGCTCGTCCAGATCTTCAGCACTGAACTGACGCGACTGCGCCAAAGCACCGGCCAACTCATCATGAGCATCTTTGGCTGCCAGTAATTGCTGCTCGAGAACACGCACGTTGTCGACCAGCGCGAAGCGATTCTTCAACACCGCCAGCTCACCGATCCAACGCTGAATGCCGCTGATTTCGCGCTCCAGTCGCATCAATTCCTGAGTGCCACCGCGCTGATCGTTTTGCAGTTCATCCTGCAAGCCCCGGTAGTGTTCGGCCTGAATGACCAGCTCTTCCTTGCGGGCGTTGGAGTAGTCCTGCCAAGTACCAAGTAACGAATCCAGAAGCGGTGAAAGACGATGGAGCTTGCCGCGCAGAACTTCCCGCTGCCGAACACCATTGGCCAGTGCTTCAACTAATGGCCCAGCGAGGACGAGAGCGTTGTAGTCCTGCTCCATGCGTCGTACATCGCGGAACGCTTCTTCGCACGCCGCAATGTAATCGACGCTACCGGAACGCAAGCTGTGCTCGAACGCATCAAGGAACAACTGCTTGAGCTTGGCGGCAGTGATTTCGCGCATGTGCAGCAAATTGATGAACAGCGCGCGGAAGGTTTTAAGGCTCTGTTCGCTGGTTGAGCGTAAAGGGATCAGTGTCAGATCCAGCGGGATCGAGGTGTGACCGCCGACCAGCAAGCGGCGCAATTCATCGGGCTTTAATTCATAGGCTTTCAGGCCCTGGGCTTCGAGATTGCTGAACAGTTCTTTCTGTCTTAGGCACGTGTCATCTTTCTGGTAATGCGCCAGGTCGAGCTTGCCCGCATACGCAAAGAACTGGTGCCCGAAACCGCCGCCCGGCCCGCGACCCACCACCCCGATGACGTGAGGGCCATGAGGCAGCGCAACTTCGACAAGGATGTAACTGGTGTCCGTAGCGAAGTAGAAGCGACGGGATTGTTCCAGCGTGTATTTGCCGAAACTCATGTCCGACATGCGGGCCAGAATCGGGAATTGCAGCGCGTTGATCGACGCGCTCTTGCCCAGGTTGTTCGCGCCGTACACCGACAGCGGATGTTCCAGCGGGAACAGTCCGAGGCTGTAACCCGCAGTGTTCAGCAAGGCGAAGCGGCGGATGCCATAACGTTCCTGGCTCATACGTCTAGCTCCTGTTCTTCGGCGATTGCGCGCGCCAACGCCTGCTCTTCGGTCAGCTCGACGTCGTCAAACTCAGCAAGATCAAGCGGATCTCCGGTCTCAAGTAATTTTTCGTCGCTGTCGTCGTCAATCAGAACCGGTGTTGGCAACGGCAGATCGCTGTGCAGACTCGCTGCCAGATCACGGTCCTGCTGAACTGACAGGCAGACATCAAGAAACCGATGCATCGGCGGCAAAAAACGGAAAACGCCCATTTCTTCGCTGGCAAAACCCAGTTGGGTCATACGGCGCATTATTTTTTCTTCAAGCTCTTCCTGAGTCTGGACTTCGGCCTGCAGAAACAGATCGCGATATTTTTCCAGGAGCGAGGGCAATTCTTCCCGGCCCAGGCTGCCACCATCGAGCACTGCAACGGGGTCACGACCCTGATCGGCCAGATGCTCAACCAGAATGAACGTGAACAACGCCAGCCGCTGTGCCGTCTTGTTGACTTGAGCCGCGGCCAGGTCAGGCACGAAGTAGTAGAACCCGCGTGTGTCGCACACCAGTTCAAACCCCAGCGCTTTGAACAGGGTTCGATATTGATCCTGGGAATTGGACAGCTGGGCGTACAACTCCGGGTCACGGCGGCTAATGTGATAGCCCTTGAACAGCTCGCGGAAAATCGGCGCCAGCTGGGACATTTCGGATAGATCAAGATGCATGGGCGGTGCCCTCTGAATGCTCTGGGGTGACGTCTCGACTAGAGAGCAGGGCGAAGGAGCGCAGGCTGACCCGGTGCTCCTGTGTGAAGTATTCGCGGCGCTCCAGACGTTCGCGCTGGAAGCGCTTGTCCCGCGACAGGCGCGAGAACCAGTACAACAATTCGTCGGTGGCGCCGTTGGGTTCTTGCTCGAGCAACCACACCATCAAATCGGGCATCGGCAGCGCATCTTCGCAACGCTCCAGCATTTCCTTGACCGTGCGTGGCGCCTTGGGCGGTTCCCCTTTGCGCGTAGTGCTGGCCTTGGGGAATCGCGCTGGTTTGGGTTCAAACCGCGCGAGAGCATAGACGTAAGCCTCGACCTGATTCGCGCTGCCGAGGAACGTGCTCTGGGGACGAGTGAACATTGGCATCGCAGCTTGCGGCACTGCATCGATGCCCTTGCGCCGTATGGCCGACAACGCCAACGCAGCGCCGCGAGTCACGGCATTGTGTCGACGGGCCTCTTCGCGCAGCGGCAGCAGCAGTTCGCGAGCATGACGCAAGGTCAGTTGTGCGCTGGTCTGCATTTCCAGGATTCGCGCGTGGGTACGCAGCAGCATGTCGTCGTCGACCAGATGCCCAAGCCGTTGCTGATCGGTCAGCATACGCAGCAGCACGTTTTCGACCTTGCGCACGCCTTGCTCGAAGGCGCCATCGGCGTTGACCAGTTGAATCATCGGCTCGACGTATTCGTCCCACGTCGCCAGCACTTCGGCATAGCGCTGACGCAACGGGATTTGTCGATCGCTGGTCTTCGCCCGTTCAGCAACCGAGACAAGCGCCTGTTCGTCGTTGGCGAGCTTTTTCAGGACATCGCGCACGCGCATGTCAAGCAATCGCAATTGGCGGGCGAGATCGTTGGCATCGCGGACATCGAACGCGTCCTGGATATAGCC
Organism: Pseudomonas rosaeacicularis; assembly: GCF_057128745.1. Taxonomy (NCBI): domain Bacteria; kingdom Pseudomonadati; phylum Pseudomonadota; class Gammaproteobacteria; order Pseudomonadales; family Pseudomonadaceae; genus Pseudomonas; species Pseudomonas rosaeacicularis. Next base: position 242,906 of record NZ_JBSKHT010000012.1, on the reverse strand, counting down.
AGCCAAGCGCTCAAGATGGCGCAGGTAAGCTTCTATCTCCAGGCACAGCCCCAAACGGTGCTCACGTCGCAGATACGACAGAAAGTCGTGAATCTGCGCATTCAGCTCGAAACGGTTAGGGCTTTTAGCCACTGGCACCAGGATATCGAGGCGGATCCACACATCCAGCAGGTGAGTAATATCCTGCGGCGTACTTTCGAGTTGCTGGGCCGCCAGTTGCAGGCGCAATTCGCTCAGGCTCAAAGTGCCTTGGTCAAAATGCTCGCACAGAGGCTCAAGGAGCGCCCAGTGTTCGGCAAGGGCGCGCAGGACGCGCTTAGGTTCGATCATGGGAATGCCGGCTGGTTGGCGAAGAAAAGCCGCAATTGTACTGCATAGCCGGGGTTGGTTTTCACTCTCGGTCGATCAACTGCGGCGCGACGCGACGAAGGTCTGTAGAATCGCCCGCCTAACTTATCCACAGGTGGCCGACCTTTGCTCAACGAGTCCCGCCGCCGCGCTTATATGACCGCCATGCAGGTGGTCAATTGGCTGCCGCGCACCGAACTGCCCTTTGCCGCGCCTTCGCGTCCGGAATTGCTCGCGCCATTACCGGTTTTGGTTGAGGCGCCTGTCGCAGAAGCCAAAGCGCCGCCCGTTGCCGATGCGGCGCCGCCACGCGATGTCCCGATGGCTCGGACTGTCGAGCGGCCGAAGGTCGAAATGCCGCGCTCATCCGCCATGGTAAAGCCCATTGTCAAAGCTGCGGTCAAAGATGAGGACGCCGCGCCTGCCGTGGTCAAAGCGCCTGTCATTGCGCCGCCACGTTTTGCCCTGCAACTGCTGCGCGCCGGCAACTGCCTGCTGCTAGTCGAATTGGCGACCGGCGAGCCCTTCCAGAGTCGCGATCCGTCTTATTTATTGCTCAAGGACATGCTGCGCGCCGCTGGTTTGCCAGACAGCCCGCAAATCATAGGCGAGCCGGTGCGTTGGCCGTTACTGGTGCGAGGGCAGATGGATCAAGGGCCAGAGGCGGCGCGGGATTTCGTCCAGGGCTTCCTGTTCGCCCGGCTGGAAGAAGCGCCTTGCAGCCTGCTGTGGCTGATCGGACTGCCATCGCTGAAATTTGCCGGTGAAGTAGACGCCGAATCCTACAACCGAGAACTGCAGGTCGAAGGCCTGGGCTCTGCCTGGGCGCTGCCAGGGCTGGAACTATTAATGGATGAGCCTCAGCGCAAGGCGGACGTCTGGAAAGCCATGCGTCGATTGATGGCACGTTGGAAGAACGTAAATGAGTGATGCAGTAAGTTTTCGCCCAATGACTGAGGCGGATCTCGACGCCGTCCTGAAAATCGAATACGCAGCCTTCAGCCATCCGTGGACAAGGGGCATCTTTCTGGATGGACTGAAGTCCTATGAAATCTGGCTGATGTTCGAAGGCGAGCAGCAAGTCGGGCACGGCGTGATCAACGTGATCATCGACGAAGCGCACCTGCTGAACATTACCGTCAAGCCGGAAAGCCAAGGTCGCGGTCTCGGATTATTGCTGCTGGACCGCTTGATGAAGCGCGCCTACGAACTCAATGGTCGCGAGTGTTTTCTCGAACTGCGTGCCAGCAATCAATCGGCCTATCGTCTGTATGAGCGCTATGGCTTTAACGAGATAGGCCGACGTCGTGATTACTACCCGGCAACTGGCGGCCGGGAAGACGCGCTGGTCATGGCGTGTACGCTACTGGACTGACTGCGCGAACTACAGCGAGGCAGGCTACGGCTTGCCATCAAGCGGGTCGAAAATGGCCAGCTCTTCTTCATCCAGACCACCGCCCGCGCCGATTTCGTCTTCATCGACAATACTCAGATCAAAGTCAGCGGGGCCGCCTCCGCCTTCTTCAGTGGCAGAACCGCCGCCGTCTTCATCGATCAGCGTTTCCGGGCTCATGTCATCATCGGTCGGTTCATGGTCGGCAGTCGAAGCGCCCGTCAGGCCAGCTTCACGCACGCGCTCATCGGGCATGAGGGTTTCCAGTTCGTCGGCCGGGATGATGTCACCGATTCGACCACTGGGTTCGTTATTGTCATTGAAGTTCAGCTCTTCCATCGAGCCCATACGGTCTTCGTTATCATCGATGGGTTCGGGTTGGGTTGCACCAAACGGGCGGCGTTCATCATTCATGGCGAATTCCTCATTATGTGGGGCCTTAATAAGGTGGACCGGCGACATTCTTTAAGATTCCTTTTTGTTAGCCAACCCATAGTGGCAAAAAGGGCGTGACCCGCAACGTCGAGCGCCAGTCATAGCTGAGCATCAATTTCGAGGCATTAAGCATGAACGAGCTACAAGACCTGATCGACAACAACGAACGCTGGGCCGCGGCCATCAAAGAGGAAGATCCTGAGTTCTTCGCCAAGCTGGCACGCCAACAGACCCCGGAATACCTGTGGATCGGTTGTTCGGATGCTCGCGTTCCCGCCAATGAAATCGTTGGCATGCTGCCCGGCGACCTGTTCGTTCACCGTAACGTCGCCAACGTCGTGCTGCACACCGATTTGAACTGTCTGTCAGTGATCCAGTACGCGGTCGACGTGCTCAAGGTCAAACACATCCTCGTCACCGGCCACTACGGTTGCGGCGGCGTCAGGGCTTCGATGCAGAATCGTCAGTTGGGCCTGATCGATGGTTGGCTGCGCTCGATTCGTGATCTGTATTACGAGAACCGCGAATTGCTCGCCAAGCTACCAACCGAAGAAGAGCAGGTTGATCGCCTGTGCGAGCTGAACGTGATTCAGCAAGTGGCGAACGTCGGCCACACCAGCATCGTGCAAAACGCGTGGCATCGCGGCCAGAAGTTGTCGGTGCATGGCTGTATCTACGGCATCAAGGACGGGCGGTGGAAAAGTCTGAACGCGACCATCAGCGGCTTCGATCAATTGCCGCCTCAGTACCGGTTGCGGCCGCTGGGCGAGTAATCGGCCCGTTGAATCTGTACGAGCCAACTTGTTGGCGAGAAGGGCGATAGGTTATGCCCTTGATGCCGTCTCGCGAACAAGTTCGCTCCTACAGAGCGGTGGTTACAACACGAAGCGCTGAACCATAGTGTTCAAGTCCGTCGCAAGCATCGACAGTGCATTGCTCGCCACGGTCGTTTGCTGCGCGCCCGAAGCCGATTGTGTCGACAAATCCCGGATGCTGCTCAGGTTGCGATCAACTTCGTTGGCCACCTGAGCTTGTTGCTCGGCGGCACTTGCGATCAACACATTGCGATCGCTGATGGTTGAGGTCGAACTGATGATCACGGTCAACGCCTGACTCGTCGCAGCGGCCTGTTCCAGTGTCAGGCTGGCTTGGGCTGCAGTCACGCGTAGCGCTTCGGCGGTCTCTTGAGTACTTTTTTGCACCCCGTTGATCAGGCCTTCGATTTCGGCGGTCGAGGCGCTTGTGCGCTGAGCCAGTGATCGCACTTCATCGGCCACGACCGCAAAGCCTCGTCCTGCTTCACCGGCTCGCGCTGCTTCGATGGCAGCGTTAAGCGCCAGCAAATTGGTTTGGTTGGCAATCGCGCGAATCACGTCGAGGATCTTGCTGATGCTCAGCGTGCGCTCTGCCAGACCTTCAGCCTGATGGGAGGAGTCCAGCACGTTCTCGGTCAGCTCTTTAATCGATTCGATGGTGCCCGACAGTCGGTCCCGACCTTGGGCCGCGGCTTCGCTGGAGGCCTGAGATTCGGTCGAAGTGTTGCTGGCGTTGTCGGCCACTTCAACGGCTGCCTGGCTCATCTGATTGACGGCCACGGCGGCCTGCTCGATTTCATCGTTCTGCAGTTGCAGGTTCTGCGCGCTGGCTTCTGCAATCGCACCCATTTCCTGAACCGATTGCGTCAACTGAGTCGCGGCGGCGTAGATCTGTTCGATTGTGCCGTGAAGATTGCCGCGCATCCGGCCTAGCATCATCAGCAATTGCGCCGTTTCGTCTTTACCTTCGGGAATCGACTGAGGACTGAGATCGCCATCGGCAATCGTGCTGGCGATCTGCAGCGCATGACGCACCGGACCAATGATGCTCACGCTCAGTCGCCAAGCCAGCAGCAACGTCAGCACCAAGGCCACGACAATCGCGCTGAGGGCGATGATGCGGGTTTGTTGAAAACGGCTACCGGCTGAGTCGACTGCCGCTGACGCACTTTGTTTGTTCAGCTCACGCAACAGCTGCACCTGCATGTCCATCAGATCGCCCTGCATGCTCAGCGTGGTATTGAGCAGCATGCGCGCATCGTCGAGTTTGCGCTGTTCGATCAGCCCGATCTCGTCGTGCAGCCCCGGCATGAATGCTTTATAGGCGTCCTGCAGGGCGGTGATCGAGTCACGCTCAGTAAGGTCGGTAGCGTGCGCCAGATAATCGCTGAAGCCTTTCTCGACTTCGTTTTTGAGTTGTTCGACATTGATCTTGCTGGTAACTACCGCCCCGGGATCGTCAGCGTTAGCAATGAGGCGGGCGCTCTCGCCGCGCAACTTGATCAAGTCGATTGCGATAGCGTCGGCCATCGCAACACTGGGTAAGGTGCCGCTTTCCACCGCTTCGCCCTGATCACGGATGCTTTGCATCTGCTGGAGACAGAACACCCCCAGCGCTACCATCAGCAACGCCGTGATGCTGAAGCACAGCACCAGTCGCTGGGTGATTTTCAGGCGCCGCAACAAGGTGGGCCTGGTAGGGCGAGCGAGTAATCGAGGCAATAACGTTTTCACTGCGAACCAATCCCATCGTCGAATACACCGGAGACATTGGTTATAAAGTGCTTGCGTGATGTCTTTGTGACATCGGTTAGAAATATTTCACTTTTGTGGAGATTTTTCCTGGTGGTCGTCGGGACGCCCAACCTTGGAGGTTCGATAGCCGTGATTGACCAGTGTTTTTAAAATGCCCAAATGCCCTTGCACCGCCCACACCGCTGAAGACATCACTTGATCGGACCATTTGCCGTCGTCTGCGCCGTTGAATTGACCGGATATCAATAGCAGCACCGACTCGGCCCGCAGGATCTCGGCCTGAATCGCGTCCACCAGATAGCCCGGTTCAACATCAGGGGCAACCACTAATACGTCTTCGGCAACGCTTGTGTCTCGAGTGCTCATTGCACAATCTCCATGACGATGGTTGATCGCGCTCAAGACCTGAGCGCGTCGTCCAAGGGTAGGAAACTGGCGAGAGATGGGGGGTGGAAACTGTTTACAAGGCTTATCAGCGCGGGTTCTGACCTGCGCCGACTTCTTCCATCATTTCATCCACAAAGCGCACCGCCCGTGCGTGCCGCATCTGGGCCATCTCCGCCCCGGCTGAAGTCTGAAAACCCTCGGACAGCCCGAATATCTTGGTCTTGAAATGATCCACGGCGAAGCGTTTGTCATCCAAAGGGCGGTTTGCGGCGTGGGGATCTGAGACGTCATACAGGCGGCTGCCCATGCGTCCGGCGATGTAAAACAATCGCGCGACGCCGATCATGCCGAGGGCATCGAGCCGGTCGGCGTCTTGCAGGATTTTTGCTTCAAGGGTTGTCGGCGTGATCGCTGCCGAATAGCTGTGCGCTTCCACCGCATGGGCGACAGCGGCGATTCGCTCTTCGTCCCAACCCATTTCCGAGAGCAATTCGGTGGCTTTCGCCGCTGCCAGGCGAGAGGCGCTGGACCTGAATTTGGAGTCTTTTTCCACCGACACGCAATCGTGCAGCAACGTCGCGGCCAGCAGCACTTCGTGATCGCCGCCTTCCTTGTCACGAATGGCGCAGACGTTGCTCCAGACCCGATGCAGATGCGCCTCGTCGTGGGAGCCGTCGACTTTCTCGGCCACTGTGTGCGGAAGCAACCGCTCGGCCAGGCTTTGAAACGGCGCAAACGAAAGTTGATTCATTGAAGCGTCCCGGTGGTATCGATGGGCGAATTGGGCAGCATACAGGCATACATCGGCTGCTTGGCGCTCTGCGCTTACCACTGGGACAAAGGGACGGCGAAATCCCTCGGGCTGTGGGAAATCACTGCCGCTTCATTGCCGCTGTCAGCTTGTCGACGTTGTAACGGAACATCTGCACGTAGGACGCTGCCGGTCCATCTGCGGGCGATAGCGACTCGACGTACAGCTCGCCCCCCGGATGCGCGCCGCTGGCCTTGGCGATTTGCTGCACCAGGCGCGGATCACCGGAATTCTCGAAGAAGTAAGCGCTGACATGCTCCTGTTTGATCTGATTGATCAACTTGCCCACGTCAGCCGCCGATGCCTCGGTTTCAGTAGAAAAGCCCAACGGCGAGAGAAACGTCACGCCATAGGCATCGCCGAAATATCCGAAAGCGTCGTGGGATGTCAGCACCTTGCGCTGAGCTTCCGGGATTGACTGAATCTGCGTACGCGCATACGCGTCCATGTCCTGCAGTTGCCTGATGTAGCGATCACCGTTGGCTTTGTAATCTGCCGCATTGGCTGGGTCAGCTTTCTGCAGCGCAGCGATGATATTTCTTACGTACACCACGCCGTTGACGGCACTGTTCCAGGCATGGGGATCGGTGATTTGCTCGCCGTCTTCTTCCATGCTGCGAGTCATGATCCCGTTGGACAGCACCACCGGATCACCTTTGTAGCCGGATGCTGTGATCAGCCGATCCAGCCAGCCTTCCAGATGCAGACCGCTGATAAACACCACGTCGGCCTTCTTCAGGGACTGCGCGTCATTGGGTGTTGGCTCGTAGACGTGCGGATCGCCGTTGGGCCCGATCAGCGAGGTGACATGGACATGATCGCCACCAACGTTTTGCACCATGTCGGCGATGACCGTGAACGATGCAACGGTTTCCAGGGTTTTTGCCTGGGCGCCATTAGCCAGACCCGAAATCGTCAGGCACGACAGTGCCAGACCCGACAGCACGGAGGCTGTCAGAAGCGTAAGACGTTTCATGTGATTTCCTTTGTGTGAGAGAACAATCAGCCGGACAGGTGAACCCTCGGAAGCAGCCGTCGGAGAAATCCGCTGCGTCCGAAAAACAGTGAGAACAGATAAAACGCGCTGGCCGTCAGCACGATGGAAGGGCCGGAAGCGACACTGGCGTGGTAGGAAACAACGAGCCCGATGAAGCCCGACAAGGTGGCGACCGCTGTGGAAATCACGATCATGCCAGTCAGAGAATTCGACCAGAAACGTGCGACCGTGGCCGGCAGCATCATCATGCCGACAGCCATCAAAGTGCCCAGGGCCTGGAATCCTGCGACCAGATTCAGCACCACCAACAGCAAGAACAGCACGTGATAAAGCGAGCCGCGTCCGCCCACAGCTCTTAGAAAACCGGGGTCGAAGCATTCCAGAATCAAAGGCCGGTAAATCAGCGCGAGCAGGATCAAAGTGAAGGAAGCGATGCCGCCCACCGTGAAGATGGCTTGGTTATCGATGGCCAAAATGGTCCCGAACAGCACATGCAGCAGGTCCACGTTGGAGCCGTGCAACGACACGATCAACACGCCTGCGGCCAACGAAGTGAGGTAAAAGCTGGCGAAGCTGGCGTCCTCGCGCAACGTGGTAAATCGGCTGACCAACCCCGAAAGCAAGGCCACTGCGAGCCCGGCGATCAGCCCGCCGAAGCCCATCGCCGGCAGTGATAAGCCGGCGAATAAAAAGCCGACTGCTGCGCCGGGCAACACCGCATGACTCATCGCATCCCCCACCAGACTCATGCGGCGCAGCATCAACAGCACGCCCACCGGGCCGGAGCCGATGCCCAGCGCCAGGCACGCCACCAGTGCGCGTCGCATGAATCCGAATTCGACAAACGGCTGAATCAGCGCCTGATAAATCGTCACAGGTCGGCCCCCTCATTGAGGGCGCACGGCTGTGCGTCGGCGCTCCAGTGTTCGGCCATGTTCTTGGCGCGGCGCAGATTGTCGCTGTGCAAGATCTCTGCGGTGCTGCCCCAGGCGATGGTTTCCCTTGCCAGCAAAAGCGTGTCCGGAAAGTGTTGGCGCACTTGTTCGATGTCGTGCAACACCGCGATCACCGTACGTCCTTGGCCGTGCCAGCCGCTGATCAGCTTGAGCAGATCTCGGGTTGTGCGGGCGTCGATGGCGGTGAATGGCTCGTCCAGTAAAATCACTGAAGCGTCCTGCAACAACAGGCGTGCAAACAGCACCCGCTGGAATTGCCCGGACGACAGCGAGCCGATGCTGCGCTGCGCGAAACCCTCGAGTCCTACCGCGAGCAAAGCTTCTTTCGCTTGTTCAACCTCTTTGCGTCCCACACCTCGAAACGGCCCGAGACGATGCCAGGCGCCCATCAAAACAGTATCGGCGACGCTGAGCGGGAAACTGCGATCGATCTCCGCAGCCTGGGGCAAATAACCAATGTGGCGGGTGGCAAGCGTGCCGCGATCCACGCGGCCCTCAGCAGGTTTCAGCGTGCCGGCGATCGCTTTGATCAGCGTGGACTTGCCAGCACCGTTGGGCCCGACAATGGCCGTCAGGCTGCCAGGGGCAAAACGTCCGCTCACATGGTGCACGGCCGGGCGCCGTTCATAGGTGACGGTAAGGTCATGCAGGTCGATGGCTGCGCTCATGGAATCGCTACCGCCCAGGCAATGCCGATCCAGAGCAGCGCGAGCATGGCTAAGGAGATAAGCACGCGTTTGCCTGCTGACTGAGCGAGGGCGGAGGCTGCGATGGAGGATGTTGAGCGCGTAGAAGATTTCACGAACGAAACGCCTGAAATGTTTTGTTATAGTATTACATCACTATTTTCAGGGATGAGGGAAGGGCTATTTTCTGCAGGTTCAGAGACGTGACAGGTTGAAGGTAGTTCGCGTCGCGCATTCTCCCTGCGGCGTAAACCCTGTAATTTCCCGATCAAGTTTCTCTATTTCATGTTTTTCTTTTCAGGGTCTCCTAATGTCCGCATCACACCGTCGTCCCGTTCCGCTGGCCAAGGCCTACCGTCTTCTTAACCACGGTCCTACCGTTTTGGTCAGCGCTGCCCACGACGGCAAGCGCAATATCATGGCTGCTGCGTGGGCGATGCCGCTTGATTTCGAACCGCCGAAAGTCACTGTGGTATTGGACAAGTCAGTGTGGACGCGGCAACTGCTGGAAGGCTCCGGCACTTTCGTCATCAATGTGCCGACAGTCAGTCAGGTCGATATCGTTGAAACGGTAGGCTCAACCTCGGGCCTGGAGATTTCCAGCGAAAAGGACTTCGACAAATTCAGCGCTTACGCACTCCAGACCTTTCAGGGCGAGCTGACCGAGGCGCCGCTGCTGGAAGGTTGCGCGGCGTGGCTTGAATGTCGACTGCTGCCTGAGCCTCATAACCAGGGGCAATACGATCTGTTCATCGGCGAAGTGGTAACGGCTTATGCCGACGAGCGCGTGTTCTCTGAGGGGTACTGGCATTTTCAGGGCCATGACGAGCTGCGCACCGTGCATCACATAGCCGGTGGGCATTTCCTGGTGATTGGCGATGAGGTGCAAGGGCAGGTGCTGCCACGCTCTGCGCCTTGAACGTCAGATATTTCTGACAAGGGGAGGGGACTTGCCGGGGTGTCGAGCTGCCTGCGACACCCGCCAATGAGGCAGTTACCCCTTGGTCAACTGGCCGTCGACCAGACGCCATGTTTCCAGCGGGTTGCTCTGTTGCAGCGAAGGGGGCAGCAGTGAATCCGGCACGCTCTGATAGCAAACCGGACGCAGGAACCGGTTGATCGCCGTTGCACCGACAGACGTGCTGCGGCTATCGGACGTGGCCGGGAATGGCCCGCCGTGCACCATCGCGTAACTGACCTCGACACCCGTCGGGAAGTCATTGAACAGAATGCGTCCCGCCTTGCGTTCCAGCGTCGGCATCAGCGCTTGAGCGGTGACTTGATCGCCTTCGTCAAAATGCAGCGTCACGGTCAATTGCCCGGCAAATTTCGTCGCCACGTTACGCAGGTCGTCGACATCCTTGCAGACGATCAGCAACGCGCTCGGGCCGAAGTTTTCTTCTTCCAGGCCGGGGTTGGCGAGGAAGGTGGCTGAGTCGGTTCGAAAAAACGCCGGACGCGCCTGATACGAGCCTTCAGCTTCTTTACCCTCGGCGACCAGTTGAACACCCGACGCGCTGTGCAGGTTATTCAGACCGTTGCAGTAAGCGCCGTGAATGTTGGGCGTCAGCATGGTGGTGGGCGACTTGTCAGACAGCGCCGTTGCAGCTGCGGATACGAAGCTCTCCAATGCATCGCTTTCAAGGGCCAACAGAATGCCGGGGTTCGTGCAGAACTGCCCGGCACCCATGACCAATGATTCAACAAAGCCTTTGGCGATGCTGTCGGCGCGTGCCGACAACGCCGCTGGCAGCAGAAACACCGGGTTGATGCTGCTCATTTCGGCGTACACCGGAATCGGCACCGGCCTCGCTTGGGCGGCAGCGACCAGCGCCAGACCACCGCGACGGGAGCCGGTAAAACCGACCGCCGAAATCAGCGGATGGCTGACCAGCGCCTGCCCCACGGAAATGTCTTTATCGATCAGCATCGAGAACACGCCCGCGGGCATATTGGTGTCGTAGGCGGCTTTTTGAATCACGCGGCCCACCAGTTCGCTGGTGCCCAGATGCGCCGGATGCGCCTTGACGATCACCGGGCAACCGGCGGCCAGTGCCGACGCGGTATCGCCGCCCGCCACTGAAAACGCTAGGGGAAAGTTGCTGGCGCCAAACACGGCAACCGGCCCCAGACCGATACGACGCAGACGAAGGTCGGCGCGTGGCAACGGGGCTCGGTCTGGCAGTGCGGAGTCGATAACTGCACCGTGCCAGCGACCGTCGCGCACTAGGCTGGCAAACAGCTTCAACTGATTGACGGTGCGCATGCGTTCGCCTTCCAGGCGCGGTCTGGGCAGGCCGCTTTCCTGATGAACGCGATCTATGAGGGTATCGCCCAGATCAAGCAGGCCTTGGGCGATGTTGTCTAGAAACTGCGCCCGACGCTCGTCGGGCAACTGGCGGTAAGGGTCAAAAGCCGCCTCCGCCAACTCGCAAGCCGTGTTCACATCCGCCTGGCTGCTGGCGCCAAAAGCGGGCGCAAGCTTCTCGCCAGTTTCAGCTGCCAGGGCGAATACTTCACCCGCGTCGCCCCGGACAGAGCGTTGACCAATGATCGTTTCACCAAGAATCTGCATCGTTGAACACCTCTTAATCTAGACGAGCCTGGGGAGTTATCTGCCGAGGATCTACCCGCAATTCGATCAGCGCCGGCACACCAGCGCTCTGTGCTCGCTGGAAGGCCGCCGGGAAATCTTCGCTGCGTTCGACACGCTCTGCATGGGCCCCGAAGGATTTGGCCAAAGCGATGAAATCGGGATTGACCAGCTCGGTGGCCGATATGCGTCCCGGATATTCACGCTCCTGATGCATGCGAATCGTCGCAAGCATGCCGTTATTCACCACGATGACCACCAACGGCGCGTTGAACTGCATCGCCGTGGCCAGCTCCTGAGGGTACATCATGAAGCAGCCATCGCCAGCAAAGCAGATCACCGTACGCGCAGGATCTTTCAGTTTGGCGGCAATCGCGGCCGGGAAGCCGTAGCCCATGGCGCCGTTGGTGGGGGCAAGCTCGGTGGCCGGCTGACGATAGCGATAAAAACGGTGCACCCATACGGTGTAATTCCCCGCGCCATTAGTGATCACGGCGTCATCGGGCAATATCTCGTTCAGGTGAGCGACCACAGACCCCATGTCTACGCCTGCCAGTTGCGGATGCGGCAGTGGCGGGGTGGAGTGCTCGATGTAGTCGGCGCGGGCTGACTCGGTCCAGGAGTTCCAGGCATCGCTGGCGACCGGTTCCATCTGCGCAGCTGCTTTGGCGAAGGTGCTCATGGCCGCGTTGATCGGCAGCGTTGCCTGGTAGACGCGATTCAGCTCCTCAGGATCAGGATGCACGTGAATCATCAGTTGCCTGGGCGTCGGGCTTTCGATCAGCGTGTAGCCGGCCGAAACGGTTTCGCTCAGGCGCGAGCCGATGACCAATAGCAGATCGGCATTTTTCACGCGCTCAATCAGCTTGGGCGAGGTGCCCAGACCGATTTGGCCGACATAATGCGGGTCGCGGTTATCGAACAGGTCCTGACGGCGGAACGATGCGGCGACCGGCAGACTGTTCGCGTGTACGAAGCGCTTCAGGGCCTGAGTGCCATCCATGTCCCAGCCCGTGCCGCCGACGATCATCAACGGTTGTTTAGCGACGGCCAGCATCTCGCGCAGTTTTTCAAGGGCCGCTGGATCAGGCGCCGCGCGCGCAATACGCACGGGCGCGGCATCGGCGACCACGGCTGAACCGAAGAGGATTTCTTCCGGCAGCGCAATCACCACCGGCCCCGGCCGACCCGACATGGCGATGCTGAACGCTTTGCTGACGATCTCCGGAATGCGCTCGATGCTGTCGATCTCAGTGGCCCATTTCGCCAAACCCCCGAACATCTGTACGTAGTCCACTTCCTGAAACGCTTCGCGCCCTTTGAAGCCGCTTTCGATCTGGCCGATGAACAGAATCATCGGCGTCGAATCCTGCCTGGCGGTGTGAACGCCGTTGCTGGCGTGTGTTGCGCCGGGGCCGCGGGTCACGAAACAGATGCCGGGGCGGCCGGTCAACTTGCCGTAGGCGTCGGCCATGTTCGAGGCCGCGCCTTCATGGCGAGTGACGATGGTGCGAATGCCGGGCGCGTCATGCAGCGCGTCGAGCACCGGCAGATAACTTTCGCCGGGCACGCAGTAGAGGGTGTCGACGGCGTTTCGAATCAGCGCTTGAACGAGAATCTGGCCGCCATTACGCGGTTGGGTGGAATCAGACATGGATTTCAAGTTCCTTTTTGCGGGCTTCTGGCAGAAACAGCGCGACACCAACACGTCCGTGCACGTGTGCAGTGGGTATAGAGCAAAACGCTAAGCGCTGCTCCTGCCAGCGCGTTGCTGTCATTGGAATCTGGACCGACGTTAGCAGAGCCGAGCATCTTGGGGGCAAGTATGCGAGGGGATGACGCGGGGACTGATCGCGTGGGGGTGGTTAGCAGTATGCGAGTCAGGCGTCTGCCTTCCCGATACGAGCTGGGGGCACGGGCCTATTCGCGGACGGGGCCGCTCCCACGGGGCTTGCAACAGATTGGCTATCTGCGGCGGTCGCGTAACCCATGTGGGAGCGGACCTGTTCGCGAATGCGGTGTTTGAGCAGTCGTAGAGGTTGGAATGGGCCGACGCCCTTGATGCGCGCGTGGCCCTGATTCTCGTGTCAGACGTTTACTGCTGAACCACGCTGTACCCTTCAAACGCGGTCTGCTGCTGAATGGCAGTGACGATGTTCTTGCGCGTCGCTGGCTGTTCGTTGCCGTCCTTGTCCACGAACACTTCGCTTTGCAGCTCGGCTTCGTCGCCTTCGCCCACGAAGGTGAAGCCCAGGAACTCGTACGTTTCGCGGTCAACGTAGGGCTTGGAGCGCGGGTTGCGCAGGGGCAGGGTGACGCTGATGTCGTCCTTGCGGATGACGAACACTTCGATGTCTTTCTTGGCCCGAGCGACCTTACCTTTGCCAGGGTTGGGATTGCTTACGGCCTGGTGGGTCTGGTTCAACACGCGCAGCGCCAGGTTGTAAACCAACTCCTGAAACGACGGATCGTCCTTGTAGCAGGACAGAATCCGGCTGATAGGGAACCTGGTGCTGAGGTCTTCAAGTGCGGCCATGTCCGACGCTTCTGCGTCCTTGAGCTGCTTGAGTTCGCCCATCAGGTCGTAGGCTTTGTCGTCATCGAATTGATCATGGGCCTGACGAATGGCAACCCGAAGCTCACGAATCTGGTCGCTTTCCTTGGCGGTCTGGAAGGCGTCGAGCACCATTTCACTGACGATCTTGGCCTGCGGCACGTGCTGTGAAAGATTGATGGCGTTCTCGTATTCCTGCTTGGAGGATAAGGACGTCACGGCGGCATCGGTATTGGAATCAGACATTGGACATTCACTACTTCATTAACTGAGGTTGAGGCGCGAAAGCCGTTGGGCGTTTCGGGGGGCCTAATCTATTGGACCCGAGCGCCGTTGTCACGGGCAACTGCGGCTGGCATCGAACCTGGCAAGCGTGGTGATTACTGATAGCTGATCGTCAGCGTGGCGCTGGCGTTAGCCTGTCCGGCACTGATCGATCCCGCCGTGCGGTAATAACGCGCCTTGAAGGGGATGATGTAAGCGCCTTCACTGGGGGTTGTCCCTGTCTGGATCGGTGTATTCAGTACCAATGGCGCATCGTTGTAGAGCATCTGCAACTTGACCCCACTGGCCACACTGGCCGAATCGGAGCTGTCGAGGTTCAATATCCCGCGTGCGCTGTCCGAAGCACCGGCCCCGCCCGCATTCAACGTGATGCTGACCTTGGTGTTTGCATCGCAGCTAAGCGGCACTTCGAAACCCTTTGTGCCGGCGGTGCTGCCTTCGGCCGCGAAGTCAGTGGTGTTTACAGTGCCCATGGGCACGACGATGCTTTTGTTGGTCACTGCGCATGCAGCGACCGAAACGTTGACGGCGCTGATGTAAACGGGGGCTTCCGGCACGGCCCACGCGTTGTCCGAGCGCAAAATGAAGGCTGCCAATGCCTGGCTGTTGATGCTGCCACCCGGAACGCTGTCGGCAATTTTGTAGATCTTGAACGTCATGGTGGCCGAGATCGGAGTCGTGAAGCGGCTGGCGCCTGAGTCACACAGCATCTTATTGAAAGCGGCGGAGCCTATCAGCGGTGCGACGCCATCATCATAAGCCGTGAAGCCTGGGCAAACGCCCACGCCGGTGCCTTGAATGGCGTAGCCGAGGCCGGTGGACTGCGCGCCCAGCCGATAAATGATCGCGCCCTGCGTATTAGTCAATCCGGACGCGGTGCCTCGATTCTTGATGCCCAGCTGTTGAGGACCAATGGTGCCACTGCAGGTAAACCCTTCAAACGCACTAGAGGTGCCTTCGGCCACCAGACTGCCGATCGGTGCATCACGGGCAACCACCAGCTTCGGGATTTGTATCGTGGTCGAGCTTGAGCCCGAGCACGTGGCCATCGACGGCGCCGACCACAACGTGACAGCGGCCAGCACTATCCATGGCACACAATGTAATACGCTTGATGGGAGCTTCATCTTTGACTTCCTCATTGGCAGGCGGCGCTTGCAGTCAATACCGTGGAATAGGGTTGTTGTGTTGAATCGGCAGCAGCGCGCGGCAATGTAAAGTCAGCTTCACAGCGCTGCTCAACGCCACTACCCCACTTGAGTGCGAGCCGACCCTTGTCGGGCACGCCGCTCAGATAAACCTCCCCGTCACTGCCGACGATGCCGGTGTTGGGCGAGGTCTGATCGCCGCTTTGCAGGATCTGTGCAGCGGCGCCAAACGGCACGGGCTTGCCGCGATGGGACACCGTCATCATCACGCGGCTGCCCACCCGGGTATCAAAGTTGGCCAGTACCACCGCGCCTTGGGTCGGGATAACGGTTTGCGTGGTGCCCGCAATATCAACGCCGTCCCCCATCGACTGAGTGTCCAGCGAGATGCGGTTTTTGCGATAGGCGCTGACGTAGGGCACCACCGCGTAGCCTCGTGAATCGGTGTGGATGCCGGGGTTGCTCTGGACTCTGACGTCGCTGGCGCCTGGCGCTCGGACCAGCGCAACGGTGTCGCCCAAAGGCTGGGAAAGTGTTACGCCATACGGGTGGACCACGACCCCGCCCTGAACGCCGTAAGTCACCTGTTGCATGCCATCGCCGTAGTTGTAACTGGCGGTGGTATCCCCAAAAGATCCTTTGTAATTAGTGCTCAGGTTTCCGCTGCTGGCGGTATGAGTTCCGCGACTTTGCTGTGCGCTGTAGCTGAGGTTGTTATCGGCCAGGGCAGTGCCGTTGATCCCCACCTGCTGCACGGTTTCGCCCTTTTTGCTGGAGCTGACGCTGTAGCTCGCCCAGCTTCGTGGCAGCAATCGATCGAGCGGGATCTGAACGCTGAACGCCAGTTGTTGATCGGTTTGATTGCCGCGCCCCACCGGCAAAGCCGAGTAGGTGTAGCTGAAGTTGTAATTGATCCCGGAGTGACTGAAGTTATATCCGGTGCTGACGTTCCGTTCGTATCCGGTCTTGCCCCAAAAGGTTTGCTGATAGCCCGACACATAAATGCTGCCGTAACTGTCCAGTGCCTGACTGACGTTCAACTGCGTCTTGCTGCGTTTGTTGTACAGGCTGCGCCAGGAAGAATCGGCATCCGCCCCGATTTCGTTGGCTTCCTGGAAGTCATAAAAACCGCTGGTTGCGTAGCGGTAACCTGCCAGCGTGAAGGAGGTGCCAGTCTGTTTGATGTCTTTGGCGTATTGCACCCGGAACGAGCGCCCTTGGTGACGAGTGCCATCTGACAGCTCAGCTCGGGCCTGGGTGACATCGAATGACAAAGACCCGATATCACCGAAGCCGTGTCCGACACCGACGGCCAGCGAGCCATAATTTTCAGCGCCGAGCATGCCGCCATACAGTGTGGTGTCGGCAGGCAGGCCGTAGATCAGCGTGGACTGCACAAACGTCGGAGTGCGGGCGCCCTCGGTCTGGCTACGAAATTTCGCGGCGGTGGCCGAGTATTTGAGCTGACCTTCGCGGACCATGGTCGGCACCGAGGAAAACGGCTGCACCGAACGACGCTCTGTGCCGTTGGCCTCCTTGATGATTACCTCCAGATCACCGCTCGATGAGGTGGGGTACAGGTCGGTGATCGCGAATGCGCCGGGCGCCACGTACGTTTGATAAATGATGTAGCCGTTCTGGCGCACGGTGACTTGGGCGTTGCTCTGGGCGATACCGCGAACCACCGGCGCGAAACCCTTCAGGCTGTCGGGCAGCATGTTGTCGTCCGAAGACAGCTGGACGCCCTGAAATTGCACGCTGTCGAAGACATCGCTGGGGGTAAAACTTTCTCCCAGCGTCAATTGACCCTTGAGCGGCTGGACGTCTCGTTGAGCATAGGTATTGATCGCGCCCCAGTGCTTGTTGCCCCTGCCGTCGTCGCTGTAAGTGGAGTAATTGCGCAAACGCCAGGCGCCGATATTGGTCCCGCTGTGCAGGCTCAAGTACGAGTTTCGGCCTGTGCCCGAGCGATTGTCATAACGCGTGTTTGAACCGCTGTAGGCGTAGTTGAACAGCACGGCAGGCAGCCCTTGATCCCACGAAGCTGGGTCGACAAATTCCCGAGCTTCGGTTTTCAGTGCAGCTTGTGGAATGCTGATGTCCAGACGCTGCTGCCCGAAATCGAAGGTATAGCTGGCCAGAGGAATGTGCAGCCCGATGTCTTCAATGGTGCTGTCTTGTCCCAGCGCCTGCAGCGTGGGAAAGGCTTCAACCTTCACGCCCATCTTCTGTAATTGGTCACGGCTGATCTGTGGCTGGAGTTGTCCCTTGAGGAGGATGAAGCTCACGTCGGAGGTTTCAATTCTGCTGCCGTTCAAATAGATATCCACCCGATAAACACCTGGAACCTGCGAGCCTGCATTGGAAAATTGATCAAGATCGACCATGCCTTGTGTAGCGACGTTTCGTTCCAGCGCGTTTGGGTTGAAGTAGTCTGCGCTGAACGCCATCGGCGAAACACTCACCAGTGCAGCTAGTCCGAGCACTTTTTTCGATGTTTTATGAAGTCTGGAAAACTTGAAACCCAAGATGGCGTTACGCACGGCGATAACTCTCTTCAATAAGTTTTAAGCAGCAGCGAGCCTGCTCAACAACTGACTGCTCAGAAGTTAAAGGCTGTTACAGGGCGTGATTGCTACAGGCGCACTACAGTGTTGAGCGAAGAACCGGCGTCAAACCGCCGTAATCGGTGATCGCCTGCCAACTAACGGAGCCTGTTCCAGCAATATTGGATATTGACCATTGTTGGGTCGAGTTCGGTGCAATCATCTTGGCTTCGTCTATCACTTTGTTGGCATATTTGAGCTCATAGAACGAAACATAGAACGGTGTTGGGTTATGCACTTGAAGTTGATTGCCGACGCGCTTGAACTCCAACGCTTTGTAAGCTTGCTCTGCAAGTTGCGCAGACAACCCCTCAGGGCGGTAAAACAGCTTTATCTGGGTTTTGACGGTGATTTGCAGCAGGTTTTTATCGGATTTCTCATTTGCCGGAATGGAGATCACGTTGATCCAGAACACCGATTCCTGATTGTCCGGGAGTTGCCCACCAGTGCGTACGATCCGCAGGACGTTCTCTTTGCCTGCGTCCAGTCGGAACAATGGCGGCGTCATCAGAAACGGAGCCTTGCTGTGCACGCCGGTTTGCGTGTTTTCTACCCAGGATTGAATGAGGTAGGGCGATTTATCCGGGTTGCGCAGGTTTAGGCTGGACTCGCGTGCCCCACCGTTGTAAATCACGCGGGTAGCGCCGACCACCACGCCCGCTTGAGCTGTTTGCAGCGTCAGCCACACAGTGCTGACTGCGAAGATTAATGCTTTCCAGGTTTTCATATGTATTTCTCGTGCAGAAATCCTTGACCGGAAAAAGCAGCCGCGAGGGGATGCCTCGCGGCCGGATTTTTTAGTTGTAAGCGATGGTGAAACTGGTCGACGCTGCGGCAGTACCCGCGCCCACTGTCGCCGCCGTGGACATGTACTTGGCGATGAAAGTCATGGTCGTGCTGGTTGCATCAGCTGGTATGTCTTTGGCGGCCGAAGCGGTTTGCATTGGAATCAAAGTCGTGCCGTCCGCCTCATAGATCGCAACGGCCAGACCGGTCGCTGTCTGGCCTGAAGTCAGCGCCAACAGGCTGCTGTTGGTGGCGTCAGGGGTGCCGTCGAATTTCACGCTGGTTTTGGTAATCGTGTCTGGGCACGAGGCCAGAGTGATATTGAAACGGGTCGCACCGGCGACTTTACCTGCACTGGTAAAGCCGCTGGCATTGACACTGCCCAGCTCAACACTTTGCGTGGCCGTTTGAGCATTTACCGTACAAGCCGTAGCCAGCACGCTACCGGTAAAGTTGATCGTGCCGTCTGCAGCGTTGGCTGCACCGGCTGCGAACAGGCAAGACAAAACCGCAAGACCGATTACATTCTTTTTCATCATTAATACTCCAGAGAAGGCAGCCTGAGCTGGCCGGGTGAGTTAGTTAAGGTGTGGCGCGAAGCAATACTCGCCGGACTCAGCGTTCTGGAACATCAGACGATTCTTAATTGAGTGGCATCTTGACCAAGGTCTGCCGAGATTCTGTAGGAGCCAATTTGTTGGCGAGGTGTTCTCAAGCGGTGAACCAGATATATCGTCTCGCGAACAAGTTCGCTCCTGCAGATGTTTGCCATGTTTAGACTTTAAGAAAAGTCTTATTCCCCTATGTGTGTAACCAGCCATAAGGTACGCGCATGAAACTACGCCAATTCATCCGCCCGCTCGATCCTTCCTTCTCAACTCCCAAGGCTGCGCGCAAGTTACTGCACTTGTTTGCCATCGCTCTGGTCACGGGTGTTTATGCATTCGCCTTCAGCTACATGAATTCGACGTTGAGCGAGGAAATCTCTCATCGGCGCAGTTACATGAATGCCGCTATTTCGGATGCGCAGAGTTTTTTCGTCAGCCGACAGACACTGCTCAAAACACTCGGGCTGGCGGCGGTGCGCAATGTCACCGAGCCGGTGCCCAGCGCCAGTGCCGTGGCGGGGGAGGAGGTGCATATTCGATTGGGCGCCGGACAGCAAACCTGGAGCCTGTGGTTGACCAAACGGACCATCGCCTATCTGCGGCAGAACAAGGTCAATCTGCTGTACGTAGACGAAGTGGATCGCGATGCCGTGGTGCGCTTGTTTACTGCACGTGCGCCGGTTTCGGTCGTCCCGTCCTACTTGCTCGCGCAACTGCGCCAGTCTCCAGCTGACAGCAATCTTACCGACGATGATCTGTGGCTCACCGACCCGCAGCGCGAGGATTCGCCGCTGTATATTTTCACGCGTCTTGACGACCGCAGCGCTCAGTCCGGCTGGCTTGGCCTTGAGGTGGAATCGCCAGATCTGTTGAGCGCGCTGCGCAATGAAGACGCCGGTCAGTTCATGCTGCTGAACGCCCAAGGGCAACTGATTTTTGACAGCGCCCAAGACCCGGCTGCAAGCCTTAGCCTTGAGCAATTGCCGCCGCCGCAGTCGTTCGGATTCGTCGGTCGCGATTGGTTGCCCGATCACCTGGCGATCCGCAAACAGCTGGGCTATTCGGACTGGCAAATTATCTACGCCATCGACATCCGGTCCCTGCTACCGGTCCTGGTCCTGCCGTTGCTGATCAGCCTACTGCTGTGTGCGGCGATGAGTTGGCTGATGTACTGGCTGGTTCGGCGTATCGATCAACGGCTGATCATCCCGGCCGGCCATCGCATCGAGGCATTGGTCGAAAGCGAAGCTTTCAGCCGCGCGGTGATCCAGGTCGCCCCCGTGGCGCTCTGTGTTCTGCGTCATCAGGATGGCGAAGTGGTGTTGGCCAATCCGCTGTATCGCCAATGGCTGGCGGATAGCGATGTTTGTCAGCAACTGTGCCACGACTGGATACGTCGCGGTTTCGAAAAGGCCGCGCACAACAGCACCGAGGAGCTACAGCTGTCTGACGGCCGCCACCTGTCGCTCAGTTTTGCGCCCACGCGGTACAAGCGTGAGGACGTGCTGATTTGCGCGTTCAGCGACATCAGTGCGCGCAAGCAGGTTGAGCTGGCGCTGGAACAGGCGCGACGTCTGGCCGATGCGGCCAATGAAGCCAAGACGTTGTTCCTGGCAACCATGAGTCATGAGATTCGCACCCCGCTTTATGGCGTGCTCGGCACCTTGGAGCTACTGGCGCGCACCGAGTTGAGCGAGCAGCAAGACGGCTACCTGAAAGCCATCGAAGGGTCCTCCGCCAACCTGCTGCAATTGATTTGCGACGTGCTGGACGTGTCGCGCATTGAAGCGGGGCAGTTGCAACTGGAAAGCAGCCGTTTCGCGCCGCTGGCCCTGATCGAAGAGGTCATTCACGGCTATGCGGCTGCGGCCCACAGTAAGGGGCTGCAACTGTTCGCCTGTATCGATCCGCAATTGCCGAACTGGCTCAAGGGCGACGTCGCGCGGATTCGGCAGATCCTCAATAACCTGCTCAACAACGCCCTGAAGTTCACCGACAACGGTCGCATCATCCTGCGCGTCAAACTCGAAAGCCGGGACGGCGAGCGGGTCATGCTGAACTGGCAGGTATCGGACACCGGCATGGGCATCAGCCACGAGGATCAGCAGCACCTGTTCGAACCTTTCTACCAGGCCGACGGCCACACCCATGTGGTCGCAGGAACGGGTCTGGGCCTGTCCATTTGCAAGCGGCTGATGCACTTGATGAATGGCACCATGCGCGTCGTCAGCGAACCGGGGCTCGGCAGCAGCTTTACAATGCGATTGTCGCTGGAACAGTTGGCGGACTCCCACGAGCAGGCATTGAACGATGTGCTCAAGCCTGAGGCGGTCTTCGTCGTTTCGCCTTTCCGCGAGCTTGCCGAGAGCATTGCCGGCTGGCTGCGTCGCTGGGGCGCTCGTGCACAAGTCGGCGTGCCTGAGGCTGTGCAGGGCCAAACCGATTCGGTGCTGCTCGAACTGCATCCCGGCAAGCTGCACGCGCTTTTGGCCCCTCAGTGGAAGGGGCCACGCGTGATCGCAGTGGGCGATGCGCACGCCAATGAATTGCGAGAGGTCGCGGCGACGGTCAGTTTCAATCATCTACACGGGCTGCGCCGGGCCGTCGCTTTGGCGCAGGGGCAATCTACCCCGTCGCCACTGCAACCGGCGCAAAGCCGGCCCGTCTTCAATCTCGGTATCCATGTGCTGGTGGCCGAGGACAACGTCATCAATCAGTTGATCCTGCGCGATCAGCTTGAGGAGCTGGGCTGCACCGTCGAGCTGGCACAGGACGGCGAGGCGGCGCTGGATCTGTGGCGAAACTCCGCATTCGACCTGGTGCTGACGGACATCAACATGCCGCACATGAACGGTTACGAGCTGACCGCGCAGTTACGTCATCTGGATTGTAAGTTGCCGATCATCGGCGCCACCGCGAACGCGATGCGCGAGGAAGGTGAGCGTTGCCTGGAAGCCGGTATGAACCAATGTCTGATCAAACCCTTCGCCCTGAGCGAACTTTACGCCTGTCTGGCACCCTATCAGAGGGCAGACCATTGAGGCCTTACAGGGTGTTGATCGTTGAAGATCATCCCTTTCAGCACGAGTATTTGCTGCACCTGTTCAGTGATCTTGACGGCTTCAATGTGGAGACTGTGTGGGATGGCGCGACGGCCTTGCAGCGCCTGCATGCCGGTGCCTATGATCTGGTGGTCAGTGACTTGTTCATGCCGGGCATGGACGGCGTGCAGTTGATCCAGAATATCGCCAGGCTCCCCGATCCCCCCGCGCTGGCGCTGATGAGCGTGGCGTCCCGAAGGATGTTGATCAGTGCCGGGTTGGTGGCCAAAAACCTCGGCCTGAAGGTGTTGGCGCTGATTTCCAAACCTGTGGACCCGAAAGCGGCGCGTCACCTGCGCGACAGCCTGGACGGCCTTTGCCAAACAGACAGTAGGCCGTCCAGTTGCCCGCTGCAACTTGATCGGCAGCAGCTGATGCACGCTCTGCGCAGCGGACAAATGCAACCCTGGTTTCAGCCAAAAAAATCTTTGGATGATGGCCGGGTCTGCAGCGCAGAAGCACTGGTGCGTTGGCGGCATCCTGACTTGGGCCTGATCATGCCGGGTGATTTTTTGCCGGCCATGCAGCAACTTGAACTGGAAGAAAATCTGCTGTGGTCGATGCTTGATCAGACGCTGGACGTTCAACTGCAATGGCGGCGTCGAGGCTTTGAAGTGCCGGTTTCGGTCAACTTGCCCACCCATCTGCTCGGCAGCCATGATCTGGCCGACAGATTAAGTGCTCGGGTCGTGGCCACTGGTGCCGAGCCGGGTTCGATCTGTTTCGAGCTGCTGGAGACCTCAACCACCCGGGCGCTGAGTGACTATTACGCGGGAGCCTGTCGTTTGCGCATGATGGGTTTCGGGCTCGCTCAGGATGACTTCGGCAAAGGCTTTAGTTCGTATTTCAATCTGGTCTCGACGCCGTTTAGCGAGTTGAAGATCGACCGCTCTTTGGTCCATGGTTGCACCGACAGCGAAAGCCTCGCCGCCGCTGTGCAGAGCATTGTCGAACTGAGCCACAAACTGGGTTTGACGGTCACCGCTGAAGGGGTCGAAACGTCCGCTGAACTGGCGTTTCTGCGCAAGATCCGCTGCGATCAGGTTCAGGGATTTTTGATCTGTGCCGCCGTACCACCTGAGGAGTTTCTCGAATTGCTTCGCGAAGATGGCCTCACGCCAGCACCAAATTGATCTGCTACTGTCTATCCACAGTGCGCCACGAAATGGCAGTCATGGTGGCCCCGTATAGGCGCCGTATCCTCTGGGCGTCAAGGCCTCCTCGATGAAAACTGAAAGCCTCAAATTAGGCGCGCTGGCACTGAGTTCGCAGCGGCTCAACAAGCTGTTGCTGATCCTCGCCGGCTTGACCTTGCTGCTGGTCAGCATGTGTTACTGGGCGTTTGATCGAGTGCTCGAAGAGGAGCGCGACAAAGTGGATTTGCACTTCGGTCGTCTGGTCGAAAGCATCCATGAGTACGAGACTTTTTTGCGCAATGTCGCCAGTGCCTATGACCGCACGAACCAGAATATTCAAACCGACATTCGTCCTTTGTCTCGGGTCGAGATCATGCAGAAGGGCGATGAACGCGTGTTTCAAAATCGCGGTCTGGCGATGTCCCAGCCGTTCACCCTGAGCGAGCGCGTCAGGTTCAGCCAGGCCCAGTTGCAAGGCGCATATTCGCTGGGCGTGCAGTTGACCGACTACTACAGCACGTTTTGGTCAAACTCCAACTACTCCGCGCCACAGACGTTTCTGTTCTCGCCCTCTGATCAATTCAACATCGCGATCCCTGGCGTTGAAGGCACGCGCAATCGGGCGGTCTTGTTCAAGAACAACTTTTTTGATCTCACAGGGCGCCTGCATCAGCACCTGCTCGCCCAGCGTAGTCTGCTCAACGATCGTAAAGTGCGCTGGACCCGGGCACCTGCAAACTTGCTCGACGGCAGCAAGGTGATCGTCGCGCTGATTGGTGTGGATATCACCCCATCGATCATGCCGGCGCAGCAGGATGAAGGGCTATTGGCGATGGTGGCGTTGCTGGATGCCAGGCGCATCAACGGCCCGGACAGGCTGGGGCTCAAATCCATCAACGACCGCGTCACGCTGATTTCGCCGAGCGGTGACGTGTTGCTGGGCGCTGCGCAGGATCCGGTCTCAGTGCCGATGGGTTTGAGCTTCGAGGCTGAGGGTTTGCGCTTCAAGCTCACCTTCAGTGGTCCTGAGCAGTGGGTCGGCTTGTATGCCATCAGCTACAAAAGTTTTTTCCGTTACGCGCAGTGGCCGCTGCTGGGCGTCGCCGGCGTATTTCTGCTCGCGCTGCTGTTGGGCTGGCGGGTTAATCGGTGGTATCGCGCGCGTATCGTTGAACCGGCCCAGCAAGCCAATCGACGGCTGACCGAGAGCGAAGCGTTCAACCGAGCCATGTTGTACAGCGCCCCGATCGGCTTGTGCGTGGTGCAGCGCAACAACAGCAAGGTGCTGCTGGAAAACCAGCGCGCGCAGGAATGGCAGGGCACCGCGGAATTGATCAGCCTGCTCAAGCGCGACTACAGCAATCAAGAACCTCAGGAAGTGCAGATCGAGGTGGCTGGGCGGTTCCTTCTCGTTCGCTTTATGTCCACCCGCTATCAGGGCGAAGATGTCGTGCTTTGCGGTTTCAACGACATCACCCGTCACGTCGATGACGCCCAGTTGCTGGAACAGGCACGACGCACAGCGGACGAGGCGAGTGCGGCGAAAACGTTGTTTCTGGCAACCATGAGCCATGAAATCCGCACGCCGCTGTACGGTGTGCTGGGCAACCTCGAACTGCTGGGGCTGACCGATCTGGACGCTCGTCAACGCGATTACCTGCAGACCATCGGGCGCTCATCTTCGGTGCTGTTTCAATTGATCAGCGATGTGCTTGATGTCTCCAAGATCGAGTCCGGGCAAATGGCCTTGGAAACCACGACGTTCAGCCCGCTTGACGTGTTCGAAGACGCCGTGCGCAGCTACTCAGCCACCGCTACCAACAAGGGTTTGCAAGTATTCGCCTGCGCCGATGCGACGCTGCCCGCCCTGATGAGCGGAGATGCTGGGCGTATCCGCCAGATCGTCAATAACCTGCTGAGCAACGCGATCAAGTTCACCGAATCCGGCCGCGTGGTGTTGCGGTTGAAAGTCACTGAACTCACGGCCACAAACGCCTCGTTGCAGTGGCAGGTCTCCGATACGGGGGTGGGCATCAGCGAGAAACAAATGGCGGGGCTCTTCAAGCCGTTCTCGCAGATCTGTGGCAGCGAAGGCGGTGGAAGTGCGGGGTTGGGGCTGTCGATCTGTGCGCGTCTGAGTGAGCTGATAGATGCGCAGCTACGAGTGGTGAGCGAGCCCGGTTTGGGCAGCAGTTTCTCGCTGCATGTGCGTTTGCCGATCATTGCGGGAGCGCTGCCCGATTGCGCCGATATCAAGCTCGATGGTCTGGCGGTTCACGTTCGTGCGCCGCTCAAGGAACTGGAGCAATGCCTCGCCGACTGGCTCAATCGCTGGGGCGCGCACGCTACCGTTTTGCCGGCGGGCTACCAGGGCGACGCGCATTCGATTCTGCTCGACCTGTCAGCGAACCCCGCTCACGACGAACCCTGGGCCGGGCGACGGCTCACCGTCAGCGACCTCGGTCATCGCCAGCCGCAACCCACGAGCGACGGCTGGACGGTGAATGCTTTCGACATCCGCTCGATTGCCCGAGCCTTGATGTTGGCGCACTCGGGAGCCGTGCAGGCGCGCGAGCTCAGCGGCCCCGGCCCCTTGACTTGTCAGGGGCTGCGCGTGCTCGTAGCCGAAGATAACCCCATCAATCGCGCCATTTTGCAAGAACAGCTCGAAGCGCTTGGTGCCCAGGTCATCACCACTCCAGACGGCGAGGAGGCCCTGCAACGGTGGTCGCCCGAGGATTTTGATGTGGTGATCACCGACATCAACATGCCCCGTTTGAACGGGTATGAGCTGACCCGCGAGCTGCGAAAACGTGATGCTGTCATCCCGATCATTGGGGTGACGGCCAATGCGTTTCGTGAAGAAGGGGAGCAATGTCTGGCCGCCGGGATGACGGCGTGGATCGTCAAACCCCTGAGCCTCAAGCTGCTAAGTCAAACGCTGCTTGAACATGGGCGCAGCACAGTGACGCCGGACAAACCTTCTATCGAGGCGCCAGAAGAGCAAGCACATCAGGATCTGGACGGCTGGATCAGCTTGTCGCCGGCCATGCGTGATTTGTTTATCACGACCATGCAGGAGGACCTGTCCAGCGTGCAGCAGGGACTTGAACAACAGGATGCCGAGTGCGTTGTGCGGCACTTGCATCGCATGAGTGGTTCGCTGGCAACGGTCTGCGCATCGCACTTGAGCGCCGCGTGCAACGCGTTGGAAACCTCGCTTCACTCGCATTCGCTGGACGCTACTCGGATCGCGCAGGTGCAGGCGCTGTTGAGGCGCCTGGAAATCGCCGTACTCACATTGACCGACAATTTAGGCCCTAATGGGTAACCCGGAATGGAAGGTAGACAGTGCAAAAGATCAACGTAGTGATCGCTGACGACCACCCCATTGTGCTGCTCGGTGTGCGTGAAATCATCCAGCGCGATGGCCGTTTCCAGGTCGTCGCCCAAGCCACCTCATCCAGTCAGCTGGTCGATGAGCTTCACAGCCACGCCCCCGAAGTGCTGATCACCGACTTCAACATGCCTGGCGACAGCGCCTATGGCGATGGGCTCAAACTCATCGAATACCTGATCCGCACCTTCCCGCGCACGCAGATATTAGTGCTGACGATGATCTCCAACAGCTTGATCGTGTTGCGCCTGCACGAGCTGGGCGTCGTCGGCGTAATCCAGAAAAACCATTTGTACGAAGAGATTCAGAACGCCCTCGACGCACTCGCCTCTAACCGCAAATACCAAAGCCCGACTCAGGAGCCTGTATCCGTCATCCCCAATGCGCAGATGCTCGACGAGCGACTCGCCAGCCTGTCACCCCGGGAAATCGAAGTGCTGCGGCTGTTTGTGTCCGGCAGTAGCGTCAGCGACATCGCCCGCCTGCTCAGCCGCAGCACCAAAACCGTCAGCGCCCAGAAAATCTCGGCGATGCGCAAACTGGAAGTGACTTCGGATCATGCGCTGTTGAGTTATTGCATCAGGGCGGGGGAGTTTCAGTAGAAGGAATCTGTGACCGTTAACGCCTGGTAGACAGAGTTCATCAGCCCGTTAAACGCTTTAGCTCGTCATTAATACGGTCACGGTCAAATACTGCGGGATCAAAATCAGCCTCTCCAAACCACTCGGAGATTGCCTCGTGGTCGGGGTCATCGGGATCAGCCAGCGCCGCCAGCAAATACTCATATTGACCTGCGCCACCGGCATCTTCTGGCGGACTTGCGTTGGCGCCGTCAAGGCAATGCGGTGAACGAGGACAGTCAGCGGCTGGGACAGTCTTCTCGACCTTGATGTGATGTTCCCAATTGTCACCCAAGTCATACACGTAGTCGAAAGCCTTCTTCCCCGCCAAAACGTCAATCAGTGTCTTGCCCTGTTCCGAAACCGTAGCAGTCGCCCAGCCAGGTTCGGGCACACCATAAGTCTTACCGTCAATTCTGAATTCGTGCAAATGGCTGTCGCTCCAGACCATCACGCTTTGAATCACCTCACACAATGCGTTCAGGCACTGCTACACGGCGCTATACCGTGGGTTTTATCTCCGCCAATTCGATGTGCAAGATCAGCAACCGGTCAGTGGCGACTAACGAGAGATGGGGAGTTTTGGGCACGATTAGCGCAGCCTCGCTGTGTTCGATGGGATTAGGGGGACAGTGTAATGCTGGCAAGATGTTTGGGAACCGAGCCAGCTCAGATAGAGGACTTTGCTATAAGCCGATGATGCTTCGGTCGGTGCCCATTCGCTGAGCCGATGCGTCTACGCGATTCAGATATCTGAGTGGGACTCATGGCCTGCTTGAGCGCTCGTCCCAAATAACCGGTCAGCTATCTTCCGACCTCGCTCCAGGCCTTCCTGCGTCAACCAGATCGATTTGTTTCTGTTCACCGGATCACTGATGAAACCATGTTCATGCAGTCGATTCATGACCTCGAAGTCAAACCCTTTCCAGGTATTGCCCTTATCAGTACTGAAGGCTGCCAATAGGGCAAGAACCGCGTCTTCAATCAATTTGTCGTCATATTCCATGATTTACTCCACTCAATAGCGATAGGTGCAATCAAGAGCTTCTGGGCGCCTTGAATCTAATCCACCTGAGCCCTGATCGTGTATTGGCGGTCGGCGCATCAGGTTTCAATAGGTCAAGAGTAGGACGAAACGGGGAATTTGCCGCGAATGTACCGGTGGAGCGACGGGGCCGCGAAGGCGTAATTTCAGGCGGAACTGGCTGAATGACCCATCGCAATCGCAGCCTCGCGCTGCTCGTCAGCTTCTGCAATTGAGGGGCGTGATCATTTGAGTCATCGGCAAACTTGAAGGGCTGTAGGAGCGCGCTTGCCCGCGATAGCTTTGTACAAACCTCTGAGTTGTCGCGGCGTTAGAGCACATATAGGCGGCATCAAAAGACAGGCACAAAAAAGCCCGCACAAGGCGGGCTTTCTTGATTGGCTTACAAATTTCGGTAGAAATCTGTAAGCCGGTACTTGGTGGCTACACAGGGACTTGAACCCCGGACCCCAGCATTATGAATGCTATGCTCTAACCAACTGAGCTATGTAGCCAAGTGGCGCGCATTATTCGCTTAGATCGAATATGTGTCAAGCGTCTGTGTGAAAAATTTATCCCTGTGATCAAGCGGTTAGGATTTTCAGATCGCGTCGGAAACTGAACCTACGGCGGGCATGGATAGACCGTGGTTACAGTTTTGTAGCTCACGTTGAGTGTTTTCGCCCCACTTTCGTGCGTGTTAGCGTCATCACCTCGCCATGTAACGAGCAGGAGCGGGCGCAATAGTGGCGGTCCGGTTCTTGCTTAAGCCAGCTTCATCAGGCGGCTCCGTTCTGGGGCATGCCCAAAAAAGCTAATGATCGCATCGTGTCCCCGGCTAAGGGGATGGGCGGCTGTCGTCATTGAATCAATAACATGGCATTTTGCCGGTAGCATTTTAAGACCGCGTCCGCTGCTGCGTTGTGCCGCAGTCGGAAGTTGTTCAGGGGAGTAGTCGGACATGCAGAGTCTTTTATCGCCAGGAATCCGTCTGCTCGGGCGTTTCGGATTCGCGCGCAAGTTTCAAATCCTGTTTTTCCTGTTCATGCTGCCGTTGGTGGGCAGTCTGTGGATGATTGGTCAGGATTATCGCGCAAAGCTGACGGTCATCTTCAACGAGCAATCGGGCGTGCGCCAATTGCTGGCGCTCGATACGCTGGACGGTCAACTGGCCGCGCAACGTAACCGGGCGGCGCGCTGGAAAGCTGCTGACATCCTTCATGATCCAACGCCTGCGGCAAAAGCGGCAATGGCGGAACTTGATTCCACCAATCCAGCGATGCTGCAAAGCGTGCAGGCTCTGGGCGATACGTTGAAAACCCATAATGCCAGCGCCGATACGATGACCCGTTTCGAGGCGTTGCAGGCGTCGGTCAAAGGGATGGATTCCCAATCACTGCGAACCGTGGGCTGGTGGCCAGATGGCTACGACCGCTTCACGTCAGCACTGAGCGCAATGCAAAGCTTGCGTGAACAGATCACCATGGACACTGGGCTGATCCTTGATCCGTGGCTTGAAACCTACCTATTGATGCAGATTTCTACGCAGCAGAGCCCTGACCTGATCGAACGCATCGGTCGCATGGCGGGCGTGGGAGCATCATCCATCGCATCGGGGCAGTTCACGCTGCAAAGCCGTTTACAGATGCGCGATCTGCGCAGTCGTATCGGCGATGCCCGGGACCAGTTGGTCAAGGCCGCGACTACCCTGAGAGCCAAGTCGTATCCCGGACTGGAGGGCTGGACAGCTCAATATGACAACAGTCTTCAGCTTTTGGATAACGAGCTGAAAACCCTCGATGACAATGTGTTCGGCGGCACTATCAAGCTGGATGTTGCCGCGTTCGACCGCAGTGTCGACGGCATGCTCGATAGCCTCGGCGCTTTGCGCAATCAGTCGCTGACCTCGCTGGACGCAAGGCTGAATTACTACCATGACCTCGCGATCAGTCAGTTCATCCCGGTGGCCGCAACGTTCAGCATTCTTGCGTTGGCGGCTTTGTACTTGCTCATGTGCCTGCAGGCATCGATCCGCCGCAGCGCTCGCGGCATCACTACGCTGGCTGAGTCCCTGCGCGACGGCAATTTATGTGTCGAGGTCGCGGTAGAAGGGCGCGACGAGCTGGCTGCGATCAGCACTGCGCTGAACGTCGCGGTTGTACAATTGCGCACCAGTCTGCTCGGCGTAAATTACGAAACCCAGCAGTTGGGATCGGCGGTGCTG
This sequence comes from Pseudomonas rosaeacicularis, assembly GCF_057128745.1. Lineage (NCBI taxonomy): Bacteria > Pseudomonadati > Pseudomonadota > Gammaproteobacteria > Pseudomonadales > Pseudomonadaceae > Pseudomonas > Pseudomonas rosaeacicularis. Next base: position 212,241 of record NZ_JBSKHT010000012.1, on the reverse strand, counting down.
ACTCTCAATTCGCAGTCGGGCAGCACGCTGACGGAGGTCGAAGACCAGCAACAGCAGATCAGCCAGATCGCCGCCGCTGCAACGCAATTGGCGGCGACATCCATGGGCGTGGCCAGGAGTTGCGAGCAGGCGTCCGGCAGCGCTCAGCAAACCCGGCGTATTGCCGAGGACAGCAGTCGCGACAGCCTGCGCACGACCGCTAGCATTCAACAGCTCAACCAGCGCCTGACCGATACCGCCGACGCGCTGGGGCGAGTGAGTCAGCAGGGCCAGCAGATTCAGTCCGTGGTCGACACTATTCGTGGCATCGCCGAGCAGACTAACTTGCTGGCGCTCAATGCGGCGATCGAAGCCGCACGCGCGGGCGAGCAGGGGAGAGGCTTCGCCGTGGTCGCCGATGAAGTGCGCAGCCTGTCGCAGCGGACTCAGGCCTCCACTGCTCAAATCGCCGGCACGGTGGACAGCTTGCGTTCCACGGTCAGCCAGGCCGTCACCTTGATGGAAGCTGCGTGTGGGCAGGCGATTACGGATGCGGAGTCGGTCACCGGTCTGGGTAACCGTCTAGGAGAGATTGCCAGCGCTGTTCAGAACGTGACCGATACCTTGGCACAGATCGCCACGGCGGTCGAAGAGCAAGCCGCCACCGCCGATGAAGTCAGCGGCAACATCCAGCAAGTTGATCAAGCGGCAGGGCGCCTGCTCGACGGTGCTCGCGCGGTCAATCAAGCGGCAGACACTCTGAGCAAAGGTAGCCGCGCGTTGAGTGACAATACGGCGCGGTTTCAACTGGGTTCAGGTTTGTAGGGGAAAGACTGTTTGAGTGTAAGATCGGCGCGATATCTTCGGCCGATCAACGTCTGAACGCTAAGGTTTGCCCATGACCACTGACAGCACAGCTGGCGCGGCGGTTTATTCGCCGCTGACTCTCGCGTTGTATGACGCCTGGGTGTTAGGGATTTCCAATCGTTATGCTTGGCGCTGCTCGACTCAAGACACCCTGCTTCCATTTTTCCGCAGTCACGTCGGAGCGCGGCACCTGGATATTGGCGTTGGCACCGGATTCTATCCCGCCAAGTCTGATCTTCCGGCCGATACTGCCATCACGCTGATGGACTTGAATCCGAGCAGCCTGGAGGCGGCCAAGCGCCGCATCGGTCGTGCTAACACGCGTACGCTCAGGCACGACGTCATGGTTCCGATCCCCGGTGATGAGCGTTTCGATTCGATTTCCTTGTTTTACTTGCTGCATTGCTTGCCGGGCCCGCTGGAAGCCAAGGCAGCGATTTTCGGTGTGCTCAAGCAAAACCTTGCGCCTGATGGTGTGCTGTTCGGAGCCACCATTCTGGGCGACAAAGCGGATCACAACGCGTTCGGTCGCAAGCTGATGAAGGTCTACAACAGCAAAGGAATTTTCGACAATCGGCAGGACACCGAGTCCGGATTCGAAACGCATCTTCGAAGGCACTACAGCGCAGTGGTGCTGAAACGAGAGGGCTGCGTGCTCCTGTTCAGCGCTTCACAGCCGATTGATCATTGAGGTAGGCAACAAAAAAACTGACCAATAAAAAGCCCCGCTATTGCGGGGCTTTCTGGTTTCAATCGTCTATTAAACGTTGAAACGGAAGTGCAGGACGTCGCCATCCTTGACGATGTAATCCTTACCTTCCAGACGCCATTTGCCGGCTTCCTTGGTACCGGCTTCGCCTTTGTACTGGATGAAGTCGTTGTAGGCGATGCACTCGGCGCGGATGAAGCCTTTTTCGAAGTCGGTGTGGATAACACCAGCCGCTTGTGGTGCTGTCGCGCCCACTTTCACGGTCCAGGCGCGGACTTCTTCGACGCCTGCAGTGAAATACGTCTGCAGGTGAAGCATTTCGTAGCCTGCGCGGATGACGCGGTTCAGGCCAGGCTCTTCAAAGCCCAAGGCTTCCAGAAACATGTCTTTCTCTTCACCGTCATCAAGCTCGGCGATTTCCGCTTCGATCTTGTTGCAGACTGGCACCAGCATTGCGCCTTCTTCTTCAGCAATCGCGCGAACTACGTCCAGCAGCGGATTGTTTTCGAAACCGTCTTCGGCGACGTTAGCAATGTACATGACCGGTTTGGTGGTCAACAGATGGAAGCCACGGATGACAGCCTTTTCGTCAGCGGTCATGTTCTTCATCAGGCTGCGTGCTGGCTTGCCCAAAGTGAAGTGGGCGATTAATTGCTCCAGCAGGCCTTTCTGGACCACTGCGTCTTTGTCGCCGCCCTTTGCGTTGCGGGTGACTTTCTGCAGTTGCTTCTCGCAGCTGTCCAGGTCGGCAAAGATCAGTTCCAGGTCGATGATCTCGATGTCACGCTTCGGATCGACGCTGTTGGATACGTGAATAACGTTTTCGTCTTCAAAGCAACGAACCACGTGAGCGATGGCATCGGTTTCGCGGATGTTGGCGAGAAACTTGTTGCCCAGGCCTTCGCCTTTGGAGGCACCGGCAACCAGGCCTGCGATGTCCACGAATTCCATGGTAGTCGGCAGGATCCGCTTCGGATTCACAATAGCGGCGAGTGCTGCGAGACGCGGATCGGGCATTGGCACAATGCCGGTGTTCGGTTCGATGGTGCAGAAGGGAAAGTTCTCTGCCGCGATACCGGATTTGGTCAGGGCGTTGAACAGGGTGGATTTGCCGACGTTGGGCAGGCCGACGATGCCGCAATTGAATCCCATGGTGTTTCCCCTCGAGTGATGTCAGGCCTTCTGGCTGTGCAGGTTTTTCATCGCGCGGTTCCATTCACCGGCGAAGATGTCCGGCAGCACGCCGAGGGCAAAGTCGATACTGGCGTCCAGTTTTTCCTGTTCGGCGCGTGGCGCTCGACCCAGGACGAAACCGGAAACCTTGCTGGCATCGCCTGGGTGGCCAATGCCGAGCCGCAGACGGTGAAAAGTGTTCTGGTTACCAAGTTGCGCGATGATGTCCCGCAGCCCGTTGTGACCACCATGACCGCCGCCTACTTTTAGTTTGGCAACGCCGGGTGGAAGATCAAGTTCGTCGTGGGCCACCAGAATCGAATCAACCGCAATACGATAAAAGCCGGCGAGCGCTGCTACGGCCTGGCCACTGCGGTTCATGTATGTGGTGGGGATCAGCAGACGAACATCCTGACCCTGATGCGTGAAGCGTCCGGTCAGGCCAAAAAATTTGCGCTCGGGCACGAGATTCACTCGATGCGCCGCGGCAATACGCTCAACAAAAAGAGCCCCTGCGTTATGCCGGGTCTGTTCGTATTCAGCGCCCGGATTTCCCAGGCCAACGATCAGTTGTATGGCAGTCACGACAGGGGCTCTTCCTTGGAGTTGTGGATAACGCCGACGATAGCGGCGACGAATGTGGGCGAAAACTGCTCATTTACCATGATGTAAACTCCGCGATCTCGCCCGCATTGCCTGACACTATCGCTCTCGGTGTTTCCTGAGCAACTCCGGTATGACCAAGTAAAATTACTCGGCAGTACCTTCTGCTTCTTCGTCTTCGGTCGGTACAACGCGTGGAGCGTGAACGTTGGCAACAGCCAGGTCGTTACCGTGCGCCAGTGCGACGAACTCAACGCCTTTAGGCGCTTTGAGGTCGGACAGGTGAACGATCGAACCGATTTCCAGTGCCGATACATCAACTTCGATGAACTCAGGCAGGTCTTTCGGCAGGCAGGTCACTTCCAGCTCAGAAGTAACGTGCGAAACTTCGCCGCCTTTCTTGATTGGAGTTTCTTCGCCAACGAAGTGAACCGGTACGATTGCAGTCAGTTTCTGACCTGCGATTACGCGTACGAAGTCAGCGTGCATCACGTGGCCTTTGGCCGGGTGACGTTGCAGCGCTTTGATGATGACGTTTTGCTTTTTGCCACCAACGCTCAGTTCGATGATGTGGCTGTAAGCCGCTTCGTTTTCGAGCAGTTTGGCAACTTCTTTGGCCAGCATGCTGATGGACTCAGGGGCTTTCTCGCCACCGTAGACTACAGCTGGAACCAGGGCGGCGAGACGACGCAGGCGGCGGCTCGCACCTTTCCCCAGGTCGGAACGCACTTCAGCATTAAGAGTGAAATCATTCATGTTGTTTCTCCAAAATAACCACATTCGCCTTTGCGTTTGCGACCGACGCTCGGGCGATATGGGCAAAAAAGCCCCGCCCTGACGGGTTGTCAGGGCGGGGCGCTTTTCGTCGGCGTGATATCTGCGAAGGGAGAACCCTTAGCGGAACATCGCGCTGATCGATTCTTCGTTGCTGATGCGACGCATCGCCTCAGCGACAACCGGAGCGATATCCAGTTGGCGGATACGACTACAGGCTTGTGCAGCAGCGGACAACGGAATGGTGTTAGTCACCACCAGTTCGTCCAGCACGGAACTTTCGATGTTCTCGATGGCGCGACCAGAGAGAACAGGGTGCGTGCAGTAAGCGAAAACCTTGGCCGCGCCGTGTTCTTTCAGGGCTTTTGCCGCATGACACAGAGTGCCGGCGGTATCGACCATGTCGTCGACGAGAATACAGGTACGTCCTTCGACGTCGCCGATGATATGCATCACTTCTGAGTGATTGGCTTTCTCGCGGCGCTTGTCGATGATCCCGAGATCCACGCCCAGAGACTTCGCCACAGCACGTGCACGCACGACGCCGCCGATATCAGGGGAAACGATCATCAGGTTTTCAAAGCGTTGGTCTTCGATGTCGTCCACCAGAACAGGGGAGCCATAGATGTTATCTACAGGAATATCGAAGAAGCCCTGGATTTGGTCAGCGTGCAGATCGACGGTGAGCACACGGTCGATACCGACAACGGTGAGCATGTCAGCAACGACTTTCGCGCTGATAGCCACACGCGCAGAACGCGGACGGCGATCCTGACGGGCGTAACCAAAGTAGGGGATTACAGCAGTGATACGAGTAGCCGAGGAGCGGCGGAAGGCATCAGCCATCACGACGAGTTCCATCAGGTTATCGTTGGTCGGAGCACACGTCGGCTGAATGATGAAGACGTCTTTACCGCGGACGTTTTCATTGATCTCAGCGGTGATCTCGCCGTCGGAGAACTTACCGACAGAAATGTCACCGAGTGGGATATGCAGCTGACGTACGACACGCCGAGCCAGATCGGGGTTAGCGTTCCCCGTAAAGACCATCATCTTGGACACGCGCAGTACCTGCCGGCTGAGGGTATACCTGGATGAGTATAGGAAAATGGCAGGGGCGGCTGGATTCGAACCAACGCATGGCAGGATCAAAACCTGCTGCCTTACCGCTTGGCGACGCCCCTGTAGCGATGTTGCCGAGTGCCCAGCACTCGTTTCTTAGAACAGACTCTGTAACGTGCGGTGTAACATCGAAATGTTACTTCCTTTCGCTACGAACCCTGTAAGGGTCTCTGTCAGAAGGGCCGAGACTTTATCAGCTTCAGCTTTGTTTGGGAAGGCCCCAAACACACAACTTCCAGTTCCAGTTAATTTTGCTTCGGTAAATTTACCTAACAAATTCAAAGCGTTACGAACAGCTGGATAACGCCTCTCTACAACTGGCTGACAGTCATTTCGACTGTTTCCCTCGAGAACGGGGCGCACTTTAATGGGAGGAGTGTCACGTGTCAACAGCGGATCTGAAAAAATTTCTGCTGTACTTACAGATACTTGCGGAACAAGCACCAGATACCACGGTTCTTCGGGGGTTACCGGCGTCAGTATCTCTCCAACGCCTTCGGCGAAAGCGGCCCGACCACGCACGAAAACCGGCACGTCGGCGCCTAACGTCAGGCCCAGAGCGGCCAGGCGATCTTCATCCCAGCCAAGATTCCACAGGTGATTGAGCCCCAGCAAAGTAGTTGCCGCATCGGAGCTGCCACCGCCGATTCCGCCGCCCATGGGCAGCACTTTTTTCAACCAGATATCGACGCCGAGCGAACTGCCCGACTGTTTTTGCAGCGAACGCGCGGCTCGAACAATCAGATTGCTGTCGTGGGGAACATCAGGAATGTCTGTTTGAAGACGAATCTCACCATCGTCGCGCACAGCGAAACTCAATTCATCCCCGTAATCCAGAAATTGAAACAGCGTCTGCAGCTCGTGATAGCCGTCAGGGCGACGACCGAGGATATGCAGCATCAGATTGAGTTTTGCAGGAGCTGGAAGAGTCAGGCGCGGCTGAGACACGTTATTGCCCCAGCTTGCGCGGTTGCCAGTCCTTGACGACCAGCGTGACGTCCAGATCTTTGCCGTGCAGTTTCATCCGCTCTGGCAGCCAGTAGCCGTTCTGTTGGGTGTAACTGAGGTATTCGATCTGCCAGTCGTCCTGCACCAGATTCGACAGGCGACTATCGCCATCAAGCGTCAGCGTGCTCTTGGTGTCGGGGGCGGGTAAGCCGCGAACCCACCAGACCAGGTGCGAAACCGGCAGCTTCCAGCCCAGTTGCGCTTCGAGCAAAGTTTCCGGATCTGGCGCTTCGTAGCGACCCTGATTGGCCACTTCCAGCGCCACGGCGCCAGGCCGACCGGTCAGGCGCGCAGCACCACGACCCAGCGGGCCGGACAGCCGAATGTCGTAGTAATCCTGACGTTGCAGCCAGAACAAGGTGCCGCTTCCGGAATCCTTCGGTGCGCGGATGCCAACCTTGCCGTTGATCTGCCAGCCATCAAGGCTGCTCAGTTGTTGTTTGTGTGCCTGCCATTGTTTGGCGTTGCCCTGGCCTTGCACGGCTTCGTGGGAACCAATGCCGGCGCAGCCAGCGAGCAGGGCGATGAAGCTGAATACGATTACGTGGCGCAATAACATAAATTCAAAGGGTCTCTGATCCGGTCAGGCGCTTGATGGTGCTGCGCAGGACTGGACTGTCAGGTTGCTGTTCAAGGGCTTTGCCCCAGACTTTACGTGCTTCGCGTTGTTCGCCCTTGGCCCACAGAACTTCGCCCAAGTGAGCGGCGACTTCATGGTCGGGGAAGCGTTCGAGCGCCTGACGCAGCAGGCGTTCGGCTTCATCCAGATTGCCCAGGCGATAGTTGACCCAGCCCAGACTGTCGAGCACGGCCGGATCGTCGGGGTTCAGCGCATGTGCGCGTTCGATCAATTCCTTGGCCTCGGCGTAGCGCGTGGTGCGGTCCGAAAGGGTGTAACCCAGCGCGTTCAGGGCCATGGCGTTATCTGGCTCGCGCTTGAGGATGGTGCGCAGATCCTTCTCCATTTGCTGCAGGTCGTTGCGCTTTTCAGCCAGCATTGAGCGCGTGTACAGCAGATTGAGGTCATCCGGATATTGCTTGAGCGCCTGATTCAACACCTGCCAGCCACGGTCGGCCTGGTTGTTGTTGGTCAGCGTCTCGGCTTCCACCAGGTACAGCTGAATGGCGTAATCCGGCTGATCAGTGCGGGCCTGGGCCAGACGCTTCGAGGCTTCGGCCGTGTTGCCGTTGCTCATCAGAATATCGGCCTGACGCAATTGCGCGGGCAAATAATCGTTGCCTGGGCCGACCTGGGAGTATTCGCTCAGCGCGGTCTGCGGATCATCGCGCTCTTCGTAGATGCGCCCCAGATTAACGTGGGCCGAATCGACGTGACTGCCGCGAGCGACCAGATCTTCCAGGTAGCCCTGCGCTTCGTCCCACGCTTTGGCTTCCAGGCAGACCAGCGCCAGGGAATAACGTAGCTCGTCGTCATCCGGGTATTGCTGAACCAGGCTGGAGAACTGCACTTTGGCGTCTTCCATTCGGTTTTGCTCGACCAGCGTGCGGGCATAGGTCAGGCGCAGACGCTTGTCGTCAGGGTACTTCTTGATGCTTTTTTCCAGCAGCGGAATCGCTTCCTTGCCGCGATTCATGCTTTGCAACAAGCGCGCGTGCAACAGGATCGGCGCAACTTCGCCTTCATTCGGCGGATTGTCTTCCAGCAGTTTCAAGGACGCGGCGCTATTACCTTCCTGCTGCAACAGCAACGCCTTACCGAAGATCAGCTGACCGTTTTTCGGATATTTGCCCAGCAATCGGTCGAAGCTCGTCAACAGGCCCTTGCGGGTGTTCGAGTCGGTCTCAGCTGCGGAGAGAGCGAGAAAGTCGAAGTGCGTATCGCCCTGGCCCTGCAGGACTTTCTCCATGTAGCGCATGGAGTCGTCGTAGCGTCCGGACCTTGCCAGTTGAATGGCTGCGGCGCGTTGCGCTTCAAGATTGGTCGGGTCGTTTTTGGCCCAGATCAGCGAAGTGTCCAGCGCGGCCTGATCGGCGCCCAGGTATTCGGCGATGCGAAAAGCACGCTCGGAAATCCCCGGGTCCTGGGTGTTGACCGCCTGTGTCACGTAGTTGTCCAGCGCAATGTCGAAGCGATTGCGCTGGCCTGCCAGTTCGGCGGTCAACAGGCTGACGACTGTATCCGGGGTGAACGAGCCGTAGACCTGAGGCTTGGCCTCTGGCGCGGGAGTCGTCTCTTTCGCCGCAGGTGTCTGCGGAGAAACCGTGGCCGTGTTTTGGCAGCCACCAAGAGCGATTAGGGCAACGAACAGCGCGGAGGATTTATTCATATAGAAGAGAGGGCGACTACCTGCGGTTTGGAAGCATCATGACACAAGGCCGGGAGCAAACCCACAGGCCGCGCGAAAAGTAAGGCTTTGCAATAAGCGTTCTGCACTTGGACAAATTGTCGCAGTCAGACACCTAAAGCGGACCTCTATAGGGACAATAGCCCTGGCAGGTCGTTCTGAATGTATTGCAGTGGTTGTCCTGAATCTATCGAAGTAGGACAATTGCCGGCTTCACGTCACCATCAGCGACCTTGAATGGCCTTTCTTGCTCTGGGTATCAACCATAAGACTGCTTCAGTCGATGTCCGCGAGCGCGTGGCATTTACCCCTGAGCAGCTGGTTGAAGCATTACAGCAGCTGTGTCGTCTGACCGAAAGTCGCGAAGCCGCTATCTTGTCGACCTGCAATCGCAGTGAGCTCTATATAGAGCAGGACAGCCTCACCGCCGACGTCATCCTGCGTTGGCTGGCTGATTATCATCACCTCAATGTCGACGAACTGCGGGCCAGCGCTTATGTGCATGAGGAGGGCGCCGCCGTTCGCCACATGATGCGCGTCGCCTCTGGCCTTGATTCGCTGGTACTGGGCGAGCCGCAGATTCTGGGACAGATGAAGTCAGCTTATGCCGTGGCACGGGAGGCGGGCACGATCGGGCCGCTGCTGGGGCGCTTGTTTCAAGCGACGTTCAGCGCGGCCAAACAGGTCCGCACCGATACAGCCATTGGCGAGAACCCGGTATCGGTCGCATTCGCCGCCGTCAGTCTGGCCAAACAGATATTCAGTGATCTGCAACGCAGCCAGGCATTACTGATCGGCGCTGGCGAAACCATCACGCTGGTCGCCCGGCACCTGCACGAGCTGGGCGTAAAGCGTATCGTCGTCGCCAACCGCACGTTGGAGCGCGCCAGCATGCTGGCGGAACAGTTCGGTGCTCACGCGGTGCTGCTGGCCGACATCCCGGCGGAACTCGTCAATAGCGACATCGTCATCAGCTCCACAGCCAGTCAATTGCCGATCCTGGGCAAGGGCGCGGTCGAAAGCGCACTGAAACTGCGCAAGCACAAACCGATCTTCATGGTCGATATCGCAGTACCACGCGACATCGAGCCGGAAGTCGGCGAACTTGATGACGTCTACCTTTATACCGTCGATGATCTGCACGAAGTCGTCGCCGAAAACCTCAAGAGCCGACAAGGCGCGGCGCAGGCAGCTGAAGAGCTGGTCACGCTCGGCGTCGACGACTTTATGTCGCGACTGCGAGAACTGGCAGCAGTCGACGTGCTCAAGGCGTATCGTCAGCAAAGCGAAAGGCTGCGCGACGAAGAGTTATTGAAGGCCCAGCGCCTGCTGGCCAACGGCGGTAACGCCGAAGATGTGCTGGCAGTTTTGGCTCGTAGCCTGACCAACAAACTGATGCATGCGCCAAGCGTGCAACTCAAAAAGCTGTCTGCCGAAGGTCGCGTCGATGCGCTGGCCATGGCTCAGGAACTCTTTGCCCTCGGTGAGGGCTCCACGGATAAACCCCCGCAATGAAAGCTTCACTGCTCAATAAGCTGGACATCCTCAGTGATCGTTTCGAGGAACTGACCGCACTGCTTGGCGATGCCGAAGTCATTTCCGATCAGACCAAATTCCGCGCCTATTCGCGTGAGTTCTCTGAAGCCGAGCCCGTGATTGCAGCCTATAACCAGCTGCTCAAGGTGCAAGGCGATCTTGAGGGCGCGCAAGCGTTGCTCAAAGACAGCGACCCTGACATGCGCGAGATGGCGGGCGAGGAAGTGCGCGAAGCCAAAGAACAATTGGTGGTCCTGGAAAGCAGCCTGCAGAAGATGCTGTTGCCCAGAGATCCCAACGACGGGCGCAACGTGTTTCTGGAAATCCGTGCTGGAACCGGCGGCGACGAAGCTGCGATTTTCTCCGGCGACCTGTTTCGCATGTACTCGCGCTATGCCGAGCGTCGTGGCTGGCGCGTCGAGATCATGTCCGAAAACGAAGGCGAGCACGGCGGTTTCAAGGAGGTCATCGCCCGGGTCGAAGGCGAAAATGTCTATGGCAAACTCAAATTCGAGTCCGGCGCGCACCGTGTACAACGGGTGCCGGAAACCGAATCTCAGGGACGTATACACACCTCAGCCTGTACCGTGGCGGTGTTGCCTGAGCCGGATGAGCAACAGGCGATCGAGATCAATCCTTCGGACCTGCGCGTAGACACCTACAAATCCTCGGGCGCTGGCGGTCAGCACGTCAACAAGACTGACTCGGCGATTCGCATTACCCACTTGCCTTCAGGCATTGTGGTGGAATGTCAGGAAGAGCGTTCGCAGCACAAGAACCGGGCGCGAGCCATGTCCTGGCTGTCGGCCAAGCTCAACGATCAGCAAACCAGTGCGGCGGCCAACGCCATCGCCAGTGAGCGTAAATTGTTGGTGGGTTCGGGAGATCGTTCCGAGCGCATCCGCACGTACAACTTTCCACAGGGGCGAGTGACGGACCATCGCGTGAATCTGACGCTGTATTCGCTGGATGAAGTTTTGGCCGGCGGAGTCGATGCAGTGATAGAGCCGTTACTTGCCGAGTATCAGGCAGATCAACTTGCGGCACTGGGTGAGTAAATGACCATTATCGCCAGCTTGTTAAGAAGCGCCGAGCTACCGGATTCTCCAACGGCGCGTCTGGATGTCGAGTTGTTGCTGGCAGCAGCTTTGGGCAAACCGCGCAGTTTCCTGCACACGTGGCCCGAACGCATTGTCAGCAGCGAGGCGGCGCATACCTTCGAAGCCTACCTGCGCAGACGTCGTACCGGCGAGCCGGTGGCCTACATTCTGGGGCTGCAAGGTTTCTGGAATATCGACCTCGAGGTCGCCACGCACACGCTTATTCCGCGTCCAGAAACTGAAATGCTCGTGGAAACAGCGCTGGAATTATTGCCAGGCGCGATCCCTCATCGGCTGCTGGACCTGGGCACCGGCACCGGCGCAATCGCGTTGTCGCTGGCAAAGGATCGTCCGCAATGGACCATCACAGCGGTTGATCGGGTGGACGAAGCGGTCGATCTGGCCGAGCGTAATCGTCAGCGTCTGAACCTGGACAACGCAGCCGTGATGAAGAGCCACTGGTTCAGCGCGCTGGAGCGTCAACGCTTCGACCTCATCATCAGTAATCCGCCGTATATCGCGTCTGGTGACCCGCATCTGGCTCAGGGCGATGTGCGTTTCGAGCCCAGCAGCGCATTGGTTGCAGGCGTCGACGGCATGGATGATTTGCGCATCATCGTGTCCGAAGCCACTGCGCATTTGGAGCCGGGCGGCTGGTTGCTGCTTGAGCATGGCTACGATCAGGGGGCCGCAGTGCGCGACCTGCTCAACGGCCACGGTTTCGAACAGATTCAGACCCGCCGTGATCTGGGCGACAACGAGCGCATCACGTTCGGGCGCGTGCCGTGCTGACCGATCAGGAACTGTTGCGCTATAGCCGACAGATCCTCCTGCAGCATGTAGACATCGAAGGCCAGTTGCGGCTCAAGCAGAGCCGGGTACTGATCGTCGGCCTTGGTGGGTTGGGGTCGCCCGTCGCGCTGTACCTTGCAGCCGCAGGCGTCGGCGAGCTGCACCTGGCGGACTTCGATACCGTTGACCTTACCAATCTGCAACGGCAGGTCATCCACGACAGCCACAGTGTCGGGGTCAGCAAAGTCGATTCGGCCATCGCACGCCTCACCGCGATCAATCCTGAGGTCAAGCTGCTGGCCCATCGCACCGCGCTGGATGTCGATTCTCTGGCCGCAGCGGTCCAGGCAGTGGATTTGGTGCTGGACTGTTCGGACAATTTTTCCACCCGTGAGTCTGTGAACGCTGCGTGTGTTCAGGCCCGCAAGCCTTTGGTCAGCGGCGCGGCCATTCGACTGGAAGGCCAGCTTTCGGTTTTTGATTCGCGCCGCCCGGAAAGCCCCTGCTACCACTGCCTGTATGGGCACGGCAGCGAGACAGAACTCACGTGCAGCGAAGCCGGTGTGATTGGCCCGCTGGTGGGATTGGTAGGCAGTTTGCAGGCGCTGGAAGCGCTGAAATTGCTCGCCGGTTTCGGCGAACCACTGGTGGGGCGTTTGTTGTTGATTGACGCGATGAGCACACGCTTTCGCGAACTCAAGGTCAAACGCGATCCGGGATGCAGCGTGTGTGGCGGCGTTGATGCGTAAGGCGCTCGAACATGTCTAGAAGCAGCGACGCGCCCGTCGGCGTCTTTGATTCTGGCGTTGGAGGCCTGTCGGTGCTGGGCGAGATTCACCGCCTGCTGCCCAATGAATCGATGCTGTACGTGGCCGACTGCGGTCACATTCCCTATGGCGAAAAGACCCCTGAGTTCATTCGCGAGCGTTGCGTGGTCATGGCCGAGTTCTTCCGTGCGCAAGGTGCGAAGGCCTTGGTCCTGGCCTGCAACACAGCGACCGTCGCAGGCGTGGCTGATCTTCGTGAGCGTTATCCGGATTGGCCTATCGTGGGCATGGAGCCTGCGGTCAAACCCGCAGCGGCCGCGACTCGCAGTGGTGTCGTCGGCGTGCTCGCCACTACCGGCACCTTGCAAAGTGCGAAGTTCGCCGCTTTGCTGGATCGCTTCGCAGCTGACATTCAAGTCGTCACCCAGCCTTGTCCGGGGCTGGTTGAACTGATCGAAACCGGCGACCTGACCAGCCGCACCATTCGCCGCTTGCTTCAGGGCTATGTCGAGCCGCTGCTGGCGGCAGGCTGCGATACGATTATTCTGGGCTGCACGCATTACCCATTTCTCAAACCGCTGCTGCGTGAAATGGTCCCCTCGTCAATTACCCTGATCGATACCGGTGGCGCAGTGGCTCGTCAATTGAAGAGCTTGCTCATGCAAAACGATCTGTTTGCGTGTGGTCGTGCGCGTCCAACTGAATTCTGGACGAGCGGCGACCCAGATAATTTCAGAAACATCTTACCGGTACTATGGGAAACGTCTGACAGTGTGCGAAGCTTCACTTCGTGAAAAAAACGTGAAAGGCACTGTGTTTCGCTGAACTAATGTTCAGTGGCAGATTTCTACAGAAAGTCTGTTTTAGATAAAAAAATCCGATTACTGCATTCGAAAATAGGATGTTTCAGATGAAGCGACTGTTTTGTTTGGCTGCGATTGCGGCCGTTTTAACGGGGCAAAGTGCGATTGCACAGGCTGATGGTGTTGAATTCTCGGTTGGGGAAACCGGCGAATCGACGATGACCTATCGCCTGGGCGCCCAATTTGATTGGGACAAAAGTTGGTGGCAGACCGGTGTTGGCCGTCTGACCGGCTATTGGAGCGGGGCTTACACCTACTGGGAAGGCGACAAGAATTCCAGCAATAACAGCCTGTCGTTTTCACCGGTCTTTGTTTACGAATTCTCCGGCGAAAGCGTGAAGCCTTACATTGAGGCGGGTATTGGCGCAGCGGTGTTTCAACGCACCGAAGTCGAAGGCAACAAGTTGGGCAGTGCGTTTCAGTTCGAAGACCGTATTGGTTTCGGTCTGCGCTTTGCTGGTGGCCATGAAGTCGGCATCCGCGCGACTCACTACTCAAATGGTGGCATGACCACTAACAACGATGGTATCGAGAGCTACGCGCTGCACTACACCATGCCGTTCTAAGCGTCGGAACTGTAGGAGCGAACTTGTTCGCGAGGCGATCCATCTGGTGCATCGCATCAAGGCTCGCCAACAAGTTGTCTCCTACAGATACGCGGCCAGCCATTTCACCGATACGCCGTCAAAATCCCTTCTCGCTCCACCAGACACTCCGGTGCACCCATTTCGAATTCCCGGCATATCAGCGGGCGTCTGTCGTAAATGGTGCACATCATCGTGTCGCGATCCAGCGCCGCGCACCAGCCGTCGTCCAGACGCAGCATCACTTCGCCGCCCCAGTCATCGGTATCGATAAAACGTTCAGGCACACCGGTGTCGGTGATCAGCATGACCTCCAGCTGACAGCAACAGGCTGCGCAGGTCGAGCAGGTCACGACAGGTTCGACGGGGACTTGGAAAACGGGGATCGGGTTCATGGGCGGCAGTGTAAAGCAGCGGCTGATGGAGAAGTCATTGATCTGACGGGTGATCGCCTGACTACGAACTTGCAGGAGTTGCCGAGCAGCGCGAGGCTGCGATCTCGGTACACCTGACACGCCTCATCGCAGCCTTCGTAACCTCGGCAGCTCCTACAGGTTTCTTGGCTGCTGGATGACAGAGTTAATGTTTCGCAATCGGCGATGCGCGGAAATACCCAGCCAACCCATGCAGACACGGAAACACGATCGCCCATACCGCAGCCAGAATCAGCATGCTCGGCCAGGAGCCCAGCGGCAGGGAAACCGCCGCCATCTTCGATCCCGCGAAATACGACAGCGGGCCGCCAACCGCGCCAAGCACGCTGGCCAGCCACCACGGCCGCGCGGACCAGGCCAGGCAATGATCCAGCGTGGTCGCCAGTAGCGGCCATAGCAGCGCAAGCCATAACGGAATCAGCACACTGGCATCGCCGAAATCGAAAACGCCGAGCTTGAGTAGCGCGCTATCGAGCGCTGAGCCCAACGCGAAGACGACGATCATCAATTTGCTCTCGGCTCGCCAAGAGCCGATCAGCGCCAGATGCAGCGCGATGACTGCAAGCGTGGCGAACAGTCCAAATGCATTGCCGCCCAGCACGCAGGCAAACCAGCCCAGTTGAAACAAAACCGCATTGACGATGCGTTTAGCGGCAACACTAAGCATCAAAACGACCCAGTAGTGGCTCCGGCATCGCCTGAGGCTTGGCCAGCAACAGTTGCGCCGTGCCGATGGTGCGTTCCAGAAAGCCGCCCTCGCAGTAGCACAGATAAAACTCCCACAAGCGCAGGAAGTAATCGTCGTAGCCAAGCTCTGCGAGATACCCATGGGCATGACGGAAGTTGTCGTGCCACAGGCGCAGCGTGCGCGCGTAGTGCAGGCCGAAGTCTTCCATGTGCAG
This sequence comes from Pseudomonas rosaeacicularis, assembly GCF_057128745.1. Lineage (NCBI taxonomy): Bacteria > Pseudomonadati > Pseudomonadota > Gammaproteobacteria > Pseudomonadales > Pseudomonadaceae > Pseudomonas > Pseudomonas rosaeacicularis. Next base: position 196,722 of record NZ_JBSKHT010000012.1, on the reverse strand, counting down.
CAGGTTCATGTCGGTGTCGCGCCCGACAATGTCGAGCATGCCAGCCACCGAGGGCAGGGCGCCGCCGGGGAATATGTAGCGCTGGATAAAGTCGACGCTACGCTTGGCCTGCTCGTGGCGTTGTTCACGAATCGTGATCGCCTGGATCAACATCAGCCCGTTGTTTTTGAGCAACTTGGTGCACTGCTTGAAATAGGTCGGCAGAAAGCGGTGGCCCACCGCTTCGATCATCTCGATGGACACCAGCTTGTCGTACTCGCCGGTCAGGTCGCGATAATCCTCCAGCTTCAGCGTGATGCGGTCTTGCAGGCCGAGTCCGGCCACACGCTTTTCGGTGTAGGCGAACTGCTCTTTGGAGAGCGTGGTGGTGGTAACGCGACAGCCGTAATGTTGTGCAGCGTAGATCGCCATGCTGCCCCAGCCGGTACCGATTTCTAGCAAATGGTCGGTGGGCTTGAGCGCAAGCTTCTGGCAAATGCGTTCCAGCTTGTTCAGTTGCGCCTGTTCCAGTGTGTCGTCGGGGCTCAAGAACTGCGCGGCGGAATACATCATGGTCGGGTCGAGAAACTGCTCGAACAGGTCGTTGCCCAGATCGTAGTGCGCGGCAATGTTCTTTTGCGAGCCCTCGCGTGTATTGCGGTTAAGCCAGTGCAGCCCCTGAACAAAAGGACGACCCAGCCGAGCCAGTCCGCCCTCCAGTGCATCGAGCACCTCAAGGTTGCTGACGAAGACGCGAATCACCGCTGTCAGGTCCGGGCTGGTCCAGTGGCCGTGAATAAATGACTCACCGGCACCAATGGAGCCGTTGCTGGCGACCAGCCCCCAAATGGCGGAATCCTGAATATGTATTTCACCCTGAACCTTTGCGCCGGCCATGCCGAACACGCGACGCTCGTCGCCTTCGATAACGACCAATTGCCCGTGCCGCAGATGCGAAAGCTGACGCAAAACGCCGCGTCGCAAAATACCGGCGGTGAAGTTATTGGTGCTGAGCCCGGCACTAACGCTACTGCTTTTCATGGCGTCGATCCTTGTATTGCGCGGCGGCACTGCGAAATTCGCCATCGGCGGCCTGATGGGAAAAAATTGGCATGCGTTTGACGAGCAGGCGCACCGCTTGCCAGTAAATTGCCGCACACGTCTTGGCTGTCATCCACGGGAAACTGAGCAAATGACGATGCAACGCGGTTCGGCTCAGGGGTTGGCGTTGCAAGTTGAGGGTTGCGTCGAACACCTTCAGCTCGCCCTGCCAGTCGGCCATGTGCACGCCCAGACGTTCGCCGGGCTGGCTGAAACTCATGCGGTATTCGAGGTCGCGGGGCAGAAATGGCGAGACGTGAAACGCCTTGGCCACGGCGAAGTGCTGATGGCCTTGGTCGCCTGCGGGCAGCACATAGTGATATCGCTCGCGCCACGGCGTGTTGGTGACTTCACAGAGAATCGCTGCTAACGATCCGTCCCGCTCGAAACAGTAAAAGAAGCTCACCGGATTGAACGACAAGCCCCAGCTGCGCGCTTGTGTCAGCAGGCAAATGCGCCCGAGCGGGGCGCGGCCCAGTGCATCACTGACGATCGAGCGCACTGCGCCAATCAATGAGATGCCACGCCCGGTGTACTGGCGCAGATAATCGCAGGGCCGGAACGAAAACGGCGCGAAGCGGCTTTCCCCTGCCAGCGGCGACATCTTTAGCACTGCGTCCTGCTCCTCCAGATCCAGATACAGCATGCCGATGCGATAGCTGAAAAAGTGGGCCTTTGGCGAGAAACGCCGATGGCTGATCACGCCGCTGTACAGGGCGCTGTTCACAGGCTTTCTCCGAACGCCGACGCGACGCGCAAGGCGCTGACCACGCCGTCTTCATGGAAGCCGCTCGCCCAATAGGCGCCGCAGTAATAGGTGTGTTGTTGGCCGTGGACTTCCTGCCAGCGTTCCTGTGCGGCAATGCCTTTCAAGCTGTATTGCGGATGCGCATAGCGATAGCGGGCGAGGATTTTCGAGGGATCGATGGAAGGCGTCTGATTGAGGCTCACGCAAAACGTTGTTTCGCTGTCCAGCCCTTGCAGGATGTTCATCGCGTAGGTGACCGCCGCTGATTGATCGCCAGCGCCGCCCAATCGATAGTTCCAGCTGGCCCAGGCCAACTCGCGCTCAGGCAACAGGCTGGCATCGGTGTGCAACACGACGTCGTTATCGGCGTAGGGCAGGGCACCGAGGATTTCCCGTTCGGCAACACTTGGCTCGGCCAGCATCGCCAACGCCTGATCGCTGTGGCAGGCGAAGATCACTTTATCGAAGCGTTCGCTGCCAGCGCTGCTGTGAATCACAACGGCCTCTTCATCGCGCTCGACTCGGTAAACCGGGCAATCCACGCGAATCCGATGTTTGAACGATGCAGTCAGTGGCGCGATGTAGCTACTTGATCCACCCTCGATCACGCACCATTGCGGGCGGTTGCTGACCGACAACAAGCCGTGGTTCTTGAAGAAGCGCACGAAAAACTGCAGCGGGAACGCCAGCATGTCAGCCAAGGACATCGACCAGATCGCCGCACCCATGGGCACGATGTAATGGTTGGTGAAGCGGCGGCCATAGCCCCCGGATTTCAGGTAGTCGCCCAAGGTGGTGTCGGCAGCGATGCGCTGGTGTTGCAGGTCATCGAGCGCCTGTTTGTTGAAGCGCATGATGTCGCGCAGCATCCCCCAAAAGCTTGGGGAAAACAGGTTGCTGCGTTGGGCGAACAAGCTGTTGAGGTTGTTGCCGTTGTACTCGGTGCGCGATTCGGGGTCGGTGACAGAGAAGCTCATTTCGGTGGGTTTGAACGCGACGCCAAGCTTGCCCAGCAAGCGGATGAAGTTGGGGTAGGTCCAGTCGTTGAAGACGATAAAGCCGGTATCGATGGCGTGGGTCTTGCCGTTGACTGACACGTTAACCGTGTGGGTATGCCCGCCAACCCAGCTTTCAGATTCGAAAACGCTGATGTCGTGGTTGCGATTCAGCAGCCAGGCGCTGGTGAGCCCGGATATGCCGCTGCCGATAATCGCAATCTTCATTGCGCGCTCCCGCTTTCGCTGGACGCTTGGCTGGCAGAGCGTGTCATGCGTTTGCCAATGGCCAGCTGAACGCGTTCGGGCAACAGAGCCAGCAGTTTGAGCACCGTGATAAACGGCCAGGGAAACGAAATCTCCAGCGGGCGACGTGCAACTTCAAGGCGTTCGAAAATGTAACGCCCGGCTTTCTCGGCGGACCAGCGCATGGGCATTGGAAAATCGTTTTTTGCAGTCAACGGCGTGTCGACGAACCCAGGACTGACGATGGTGACGTCAATGCCTTCTTCGGCCACATCAATGCGCAACGATTGGAACAAATAGCGCACGCCAGCCTTTGAAGCGCCGTAGGCTTCGGAACGTGTCAGCGGCAAAAACGCTACCGAACTGGCCACGCCCACCAAGTGAGGACGATGACCCAGACGCAGCAGGATCAGCGCCTCTTGAATGCAGTACGACGTCGCGATCAAATTGGTGTGTATGACGCGTTCCATCATTGCGGCATCGAACTGCTTGGCATCGATGTACTCACAGGTCCCCGCGTTGAGTATCACGGTATCCAGTGCACCCCAGATCTCGGCGATTCGATCGCCTATGGCGCTGACTTGCATGCCGTCGCTGATGTCGCCGGGCACCAGCAGCACTTGATTCGGGAAGCGTTTGTCCAGCGCTTCGAGCGGTGCCAGCGAGCGTGCGGTAAGTGCTAGCTGGTGGCCGGCCTTGAGCAATTCTTCAGCCAATACCAGACCAATGCCGCTGCTTGCACCGGTAAGCCAGATACGTCGCTTCATGCCAATCTCCTTTTCAGCCAGCGGATTGCCCTGCCCATGATTGGCAAGTGCTCGTAGAGCATCGCGCCCGCGTCGAAGAAATCGCGGTGCTGAAACACTCGGTTTTCGCTCCACAACAAATGCGAGCAGCCTTGAACCTGAATCGTGTTGCCGCCGTTCAAGCGCGGGTGCGAGTAATTCATCGTCCAGCGTAAATAGCCTTTGCCTTCGCGCACTTGATCGAAGGCATGAAAATCGAACCTCAAGTTCTGAACGTTCGCGTACAGCTCCGCGAAGTAGGCGTGCAGATCACTCAGGCCCTGGACTTCGTGCATCGGGTCGGCGAACGCAATGTCATAGCTATAGAGCTCGGGAAGGCCCTGAAGATTGTTTTTATCAAGGGCCGCGAAACCCTTGGCAAATTCACGGAGGAATTCAGTCATGGGTTTCGCTCGCCTCTTGAAGGTGAGGCAGGGACTTGAACGCAGCCAATGCACGCGCTCTGCTGCTCTTGAGGTCAACGATGGGCGCCGGGTAGTCGGCATCACCGAACAAACCGCCTTGGGTCGCCGGGTTGTGGATGTCTTTTTTGTTCCTCGCCGCCAACTCCGGTACCCAGTGCTTGATGAACACACCTTGTGGGTCGAAGCGTTCCGACTGGCTCAGCGGGTTGAAAATCCGGAAGTAGGGCGATGAATCAGTGCCTGTCGATGAGCTCCACTGCCAGCCGCCGTTGTTGGCGGACAAATCGCCATCGATCAGGTGTTGCATGAAAAAGCGTTCACCGTCGCGCCAATCGAGTAGCAGGTTTTTACTGAAAAACATCGCCACGACCATGCGCAGCCGGTTGTGCATCCAGCCGGTTTCCAGCAGCTGACGCATCGCTGCGTCGACAATCGGGAAGCCTGTACGGCCCTGCTGCCAGGCTTCCAGATCCTTGGGTGACTTGCGCCATTTGACGGCTTCGGTGTCGGGGCGGAAGGCGCGATGGCGCGACACCCTGGGAAAGCCAGTCAGTACGTGTTTGTAAAATTCGCGCCACAGCAGCTCGTTGATCCAGGTGATCGAGCCTGGATTGCCGGTTTCGAATTCGCCCTGATTGCTGCTCAACGCCGCGTGCAGGCACTGGCGTGGTGAGATGACCCCGGCAGCAAGATAAGCCGACAGCTGGCTGGTGCCAGGTTTCGCCGGGAAATCACGCTCGTCCAGATAGTGCTCGATCTGCGCATCGGCGAAGGTTTCCAGACGCCTGCGCGCTTCTTTCTCGCCTGCTGGCCAAAGTTTGCTCAGAGCGTCAGGCGGTGTGGCGAAGCCATTGACCTGATCAGGAATGTCGTCGCTGGCGATATGCAGAGGTTTCTGTTTACCCGGCAGACGCACCAGCGGCGGCACGCCATGATGCAGGCGGGCGTAACAGACCTTGCGAAATTGAGTGAAGACTTTGAAGTAACTGCCCGTCTTGGTCAGCACGCTGCCAGGCTTAAAAAACACCTGATCCAGATGGCTCTGGAAATGCACGCCGGCCTCACTCAGTGCAGTCTGCACTTCGTCATCGCGACGGGTTTCGTTGATCCCGTACTCTTCGTTGACGTGGACCTTTTCGATTGCGTGTTCTTTGCACAGCTTCAACAGTGCGGCGGGGACTTTGTCCCACAGGTCTGCATGAACAATCAGCAGCGGCACATTTAGGCTGGCCAGCGCAGCTTTGAGCTCCACCAGATTGCGCAGCCAAAAGTCGACCTTACAGGCGGCGTCGTCGTGACTCCTCCATTGTCCTGGACTGATCACATAAACAGCCACCGTCGGCCCCTGCTCCATGGCAGATGCGAAAGCGGTGTTGTCGTGAACGCGCAAATCGCTGCGCAGCCATATCAGTTGCATGTTCATTCCTTAAATAAGCCCAAGGCGCTGCAGCGTTAATTGAGCCGCGAGCGGGTCTTCGGCGACAGTCAACCCGGGTGTCTCATTGACTGATACGGACAACTCGGCCGAATGGATGCGTACCGTTGGTCCGGTCAGCACGATCGGGCAGGCCACGTTGTTGAGCAGTCGCGGCAACTGCGACACGTTCAGGGCTTTGCTGGAGTACAACAGCACGGCACGCGGCTTGAGGTATTCGCTGGCCAGTGCCAGTTCGCCCACCGGCAACGGCCAGTCGAAGACCTCCACCGGGCAGTCGGCGCTACTGACCAGCCAGGCGGTCAGCCACAGATGCGGCTCTAGGGGCAAATCCGACTGATTGACCAACAACACCGGCGCGCCGCTGAGTTGTCGATTGTTGTGATAAAGACGGGCCCCCAGTTTGCTGCGCAACCACGAATAGAAGAACACTCGCTCCAGTTGCGCCCCGAACTGGCCTTGCCAGCGCTTTTCGAGCGAAGCCAGCAGCGGCAGCATCAACTGCTCGCACAAAGTCCGGGGCGGGTAGAGCGACATCGCTTGATTGAACATCTCGTCGACGCGCCGCTCGGCCAGTTCGCTGATCGCTTGCTGCAGGGTCTGGCGCAGCGCATCCCAATCGCTTTGCGGCGTTGTGGGTGGGGTCTGATGAGTGTCGAGCAGTTGTTTGACCTGACTGACAGAAACCCCGCGATTGAGCCAGGTCACGATGGTGTGTACCTGCTGGACATGCTCGGTCGAATACAGTCGATGGCCCTTGGGCGTGCGGTGCGGCACGATCAGGCCATAGCGCCGCTCCCAGGCGCGAAGGGTCACGGCATTGACGCCCGTCAGCCGCGCGATTTCGCGGATGGGCAGCCAGCCGTGTTCAAGATCGCCAGCGTCGCCGTTAGCGTCTTCGTCCTCGGGGGACTCAAGCTGTGAGGTGGTCATGATTTAGATGGCGTTCCGCAGGCTGAGGTTTTCCGGGTGCGGTTGCAGGTAAACCTGAAGCGCGACATACGGATCGGGGTGTTGGCGGAAATGGTGTTTGAGCAGCGTCAGCGGCACCACCAACGGCACGATGCCCTGATGGTATTGATCGATGACGGTCTGGATTTCCTGCTTGTCTTCAGCTCCGATGGTCTTGCGCAGATAGCCACACAGGTGTTGCAGCACATTGGTGTGTGTGCGGCGCGTGGCCGGCTTTTTCAGGGCGCTCATCAGTTCGCTGAAGTAGCGCGGCGCGATCTCGTTGGGGTCAGTCTTACCCATGGTGCCCAGCAGGTTGCCCAACGCACGGTATTGCACCGGATCATTGGCCATCAGCTGATATTTATAGCGCGAGTGGAATTCGGTTAGCGCGCGGCGTGTGATGCCGCTTTGGCACAGAGCCTGCCAGGCGGCATAGGCATAGACACGGGTAATGAAGTTTTCTCGCAGGACCGGGTCATTTAATCGACCGTCTTCTTCCACTGGCAAGTCGGGATGGCGATCGCAGAAGGCACGGGCATAAATACCGGTGCCGCCGCCGTCTTGCGGTGCGCCGTTTTCGCGATAGACCTTGACCCGTTCCAGCCCGCAGGATGGCGATTTCTGCATGAAAATGTAGCCGCAGAGGTCGTTCATCTGCGTGGCCATATGTTCGCCGTACTCGGCCAGTGCCTGAGTGACGTTAAGTTCACTGTCGACGGAGCCGACGGCCTGGGGGTGATCCGGATCGCCCACCAAACGGATGGCCTGGCGGGGGATGCCCATGCCAATGGCCACCTCGGGGCAGGCGGGGATGAAGTCGAAATACTGACTCAGCGCGTCGCTGCAAAGATGCGAGAGTTTGTGCCCGCCGTTATATCGAACTTCTACGCCCAGCAAACAGGCGCTGATGCCGAGTTTTGGCTTGGGAGCATTAGAGATTTCAGGCGTATGTGCAGACGTGGACATGGCAAAACCTCTGTGAACTGCTTGTACAGGATGTTTTGTCTGTACAACTTCTGTTCATCATAGGTTTGTGCTTGTACAAGTCAAACTATTTGTACAGGTTTTGTCGTAGGAATGAACGCCCGCTCTCTGTAGGAGCCAACTTGCTGGTGAGCCAGGCTACGAGGTAGGTGTGAGAGGACGTCTCGCGAACAAGTTCGCTCCTACAGGAGGCCGCACAGTGGCGGGATACTTACTTCCATCCCATCCGCCACGATTCATCATCCTGCAAAGCCTGCCAAGCGAAGCGTTGCGCGCGCTTGGTCATCACGGCCTGCAATTCGATCTCCAGCACCGTGCCTTCTTCGTCGCAGAACAGTTCTGTGACGAGGAAGTGTTTTTCCCGGTTTTGAGGGCTGGCTGCTGTCCACTTTGAAAGCAGCAGTTTGCGCGGATTGAGTCGGTTCACTTGAGATGCTCGAGCAGGCGTCGTGCTGCTTCCTGGCCGCTGAGCCATGCACCTTCGACGCGTCCGGACAAACACCAGTCGCCGCACACATACAAGCCCAGATCCGGATCGGACAATGCACCGACCTCACGCGCGCCGGCTGGACGTGCGTACAGCCAGCGATGGGCGAGAGTGAATGCTGGCGCCGGCATTGCGCAGTTCATCAGTTCGGCGAAGGCACCGTGCAACTGCTCGATGACTTGCTCTTTGGGCATGTCCAGATGTTGCCGGCTCCAGGCGCTGGTCGCGTGTAGCACCCAAGTGTCCATCGTGCTATCGCGCCCCGGCTTACTGCGGTTGCGGGCCAGCCAGTCAATGGGGCTGTCTTGTACGAAGCAGCCTTCGAGCTGGGTGTCCAGCGGCACTTCAAAGGCAAGGGCCACCGCCCAGGTAGGCTCCATTTTCACACCGGCAACGACGCTCGCCAGTTTCGGCGCCGCCGCCAACAAGGCAGTCGCTTGCGGCGCGGGGATGGCGATCACCACCTGGCTGAACGGGCCATGGCTTTGGCCATCTTCGTCCAGCAGGTTCCAGTGTTCTTCGCCGTGAAAGACTTCAGTGATACGACACGAGAATGTGACCGGCATGTCGCCCAGCATGGCGCGCGTGATGGCGCTCATGCGCGGCTTGCCCACCCAACGCACTTGCTCGTCCGGTGACAGACTCAGATGTCCACCGTGGAAGTTGTAAAGCAGCGGCTTCCATTCAGCGACATGGCCGTCGGCTTGCCATTGCTGGACGATGGCGGCAAATCGGCGATCTCGGGCGGTGAAATATTGCGCGCCCATGTCCAGGGCACCCGCATCACTGCGTTTGCTGGACATGCGTCCACCGCTGCCGCGGCTTTTGTCAAAAAGTTGGATGGCGTGCCCGGCAGCATGCAATGCGCGGGCAGCGGAGAGTCCGGCGATACCGGTACCGATGATTGCGATAGGTACAGTCATAGGGGCCTCGTTACCTTGTCTGCACAGACTACGCCGTAGTTAAAACCTGTACAATATTGTTTTTCGGTATAACTTGACGTCCTTCCACTGCGAGGGCCGCGACGCACCCGTACGGCTCGAGGTGAGTCTGGCGCCGCCCGAAAAATCTTCAACTGTTCGAACGACTAGCTATGGCGCCGTTCTCTATAGCGTGGCCTATGGTTCAAGTGTGCGCTTGGATTCTGAGCGCGAACGGTATGAAAAATAGACTACTGAACTGCGACGCACGCCACGTGAGGAATTCAGTCATGCACATTTTGCTGACCGGCGGTACGGGATTGATAGGACGCAGACTTTGCCGGCACTGGCTCAGTCAGGGGCATCAGCTGACGGTCTGGAGCCGCAAACCCGAGGAGGTCGCGAAGCTGTGCGGCGTCGGTGTGCGTGGCATCGCTCATCCGGACGATATCGGCGCGCAGCCGGTAGACGCAGTGATCAACCTGGCCGGTGCGCCGATTGCCGACCGGCCTTGGACCCGCAAGCGCAAAGCGCTGTTGTGGGACAGCCGCATCACCCTCACCGAACAGCTCATCACTTGGCTTGAGCGTCGCGAGCAAAAGCCTGCGGTGATGATCTCAGGGTCAGCAGTTGGCTGGTACGGCGACGGCGGCGAGCGCGAACTGGACGAAGAGTCTCCCCCCGTCAGCGAAGACTTCGCCAGCCGTCTGTGTATCGCCTGGGAAGAAACCGCCGTGCGAGCTCAAGCTTTGGGCATTCGGGTGGTGCTGGTGCGAACCGGCTTGGTGCTGGCCAACGAAGGCGGCTTTCTCCAGCGCCTGCTGCCACCTTTCAAGCTTGGCATGGGCGGCCCGATTGGTAACGGTCGGCAGTGGATGCCGTGGGTCCATATCGACGATCAAATCGCCGCCATTGATTTTTTGTTGAACCGGGAAGACGCTCGAGGTCCCTATAATGCCTGCGCGCCGTCACCGGTCCGCAACCGCGACTTCGCCAAAACTCTGGCCGCGATTCTGCACCGTCCTTCTTTCATGCCGATGCCCGCTGTCGCCTTGCGTCTATTGATGGGCGAGTTATCGATATTGCTGCTGGGCGGGCAACGTGCTCGGCCCTCACGGCTACAGGCTGCGGGTTTTAAATTCCGATTCACCGATCTGCGCGCGGCTCTGGACAATCTGCTGCGCCGCCACTGACTTTAAGGTGTTGCATGACCGATCACGCGTTGCTGCTGGTTAACCTGGGTTCGCCAGCTTCCACTGAGGTAGCCGACGTGCGTCGCTACCTCAACCAGTTTCTGATGGATCCCTACGTGATCGATGTGCCTTGGCCGCTTCGGCGGCTGATCGTTTCACTGATTCTTATCAGGCGCCCGGAGCAATCGGCCCATGCCTACGCCTCGATCTGGTGGGAGGGCGGCTCTCCGTTGGTGGTCCTGAGCAAGCGCCTGCAACAAGCGATGGCCAAAGAGTGGACCGCAGGCCCGGTTGAATTGGCGATGCGTTACGGCGAGCCTTCTATCGACACCGTTCTGAAGAAGCTCACCTCCCAGGGCATCAGGAAAATCACCCTCGCGCCGGTCTACCCGCAGTTCGCTGACAGCACCGTGACCACGGTGATCGAGGAGGCCAAACGCGTGGTGCGTGAGCGCAAGCTCGACGTTCAGTTTTCGGTGTTGCAGCCGTTTTACGACCAGCCCGAGTACCTGCAAGCGCTGGTCGACAACGTCCGGCCGCATCTGGAGCAGGCGCACGACCATTTGCTGTTGAGCTTTCACGGGTTGCCGGAGAGGCACTTGACCAAACTCGACCCGACCGGCAGCCACTGCTTTAAAGATGCCAACTGCTGCCAGAACGCCTCACCCGCCGTCATCGCCACTTGCTATCGCGCGCAGTGCATGAGGTCTGCTTCAGAGTTCGCGCGGTTGGCGGGCATTCCTGATGGCAAGTGGTCGGTGTCGTTTCAGTCGCGTCTGGGGCGCGCCAAGTGGATCGAACCCTACACCGAAGCGCACCTGGCCGAACTGGCAGCCCAGGGTGTGAAGAAGTTGTTGGTGATGTGCCCGGCGTTTGTCGCCGACTGCATCGAGACGTTGGAGGAAATTGGCGATCGCGGGGCGGAGCAGTTCAAAGAGGCGGGCGGTGAGGAGCTGGTGCTGATCCCATGCTTGAATGACGACCCGAACTGGGCAGCGGCGCTGAACAAAATGTGTGAACGGGCGCCGTTGATGTTGTGATCGCATGTTCTCTGTAGGAGCGAATTCATTCGCGAAGCGGTAGTCCAGACAGTGAATTTCCGTCAGTCATTACCGGCGTCTCGCGAATAAATTCGCTCCTACAGGGGCGACGGTTTACGGCAACTGATCATCCAGACGCTTGTTCTTCCAGGCGTCGCTTCCCGGCAGAATCAAGTTCAGCGCGATGGCCGTTACGGCGCACAGCGCAATGCCTTTCATGCCGAAATCATCAGGCCCGTTGCCGGTGCCGATCAACACGCCACCGATCCCGAACACCAATGTCACCGACACGATCACCAGATTGCGCGCCTCGGCCAGGTCGACTTTGTGGCGGATCAGCGTATTCATGCCCACCGCGGCAATCGAGCCAAACAACAGGCAGAGAATTCCGCCCATCACCGGCACCGGAATGCTTTGCAATAGCGCGCCAAACTTGCCAATGAACGCCAGAGTGATGGCGAAGATCGCCGCCCAGGTCATGATTTTCGGGTTGTAGTTCTTGGTCAGCATCACCGCACCAGTGACTTCGGCATACGTGGTGTTGGGCGGGCCGCCGAATGCACCGGCGACTGTCGTTGCAATGCCATCGCCCAACAGCGTGCGGTGCAGTCCGGGCTTTTTCAAATAGTCACGACCGGTAACGCTGCCGACGGCGATCACGCCACCGATGTGCTCGATAGCGGGGGCCAGGGCGACAGGGACGATGAACAGAATCGCCTGCCAGTTGAATTCCGGCGCAGTGAAATGCGGCAAGGCCAGCCATGGCGCTGCGGCAATTTTGGCAGTGTCGACCACGCCAAAGTAGAACGACAGGGCGAAGCCCACCAGCACGCCGGAGATGATCGGCACCAGACGGAATATCCCTTTGCCGAAGACCGCGACGATGACCGTGGTCAGTAACGCCGCCATCGAGATGGCGATGGCGGTGTTATACGGGATCAACTCCGCAGCCCCGTCGCCGGTTCTGCCCATTGCCATGTTGGCTGCAATCGGCGCCATGGCCAGACCGATGGAAATAATCACCGGACCGATCACCACCGGAGGCAGCAGACGGTCGATAAAACCAGTGCCTTTGATCTTCACCGCAAGCCCGAGGAAGGTATAGACGAAGCCTGCTGCCATCACGCCGCCCATGGTCGCGGCCAGACCGAACTGGCCTTTGGCGAGAATGATCGGTGTGATGAACGCAAAGCTTGAGGCCAGGAAGACCGGCACTTGGCGCCCAGTGACGACTTGAAAGCACAATGTGCCGAGACCGGCGGTAAACAGCGCGACGTTAGGGTCGAGCCCGGTGATCAGCGGCATCAGCACCAATGCGCCGAAGGCCACGAACAGCATCTGCGCGCCCGAGAGAATGGTGCGCCAGGTTGGATCGTTGAAGTCATCCGTGCTCATCAGGCGTCCTTTTGCTTGGTGCCGAAAATCTTGTCACCGGCATCGCCCAGGCCCGGAATGATGTAGCCGTGTTCGTTCAGGCGTTCATCGATGGACGCGGTGTAGATCATCACGTCCGGGTGTGCTTTCTCGACGGCAGCGATGCCTTCGGGGGCGGCAACCAGCACCATGGCGCGGATTTCGCGGCAGCCTGCTTTTTTGAGCAGATCGATTGCGGCGACCATGGAGCTACCAGTGGCCAGCATCGGGTCAATGATCATCGCCAGACGCTCGTTGATCTCCGGAACCAGCTTTTCCAGATACGTGTGCGCTTGCAGGGTTTCTTCGTTGCGGGCCAGGCCCACAGCGCTGACCTTGGCGCCCGGAATTAGGCTGAGCACCCCGTCGAGCATGCCGATGCCGGCGCGCAAGATAGGCACTACGGTAATCTTCTTGCCGGCGATCTTCTCGACCTGAACCGTGCCGGCCCAGCCCTGAATGTCGTAGGTTTCCAGCGGCAGATCTGCGGTTGCTTCGTACGTCAGCAGTGCGCCGACTTCCTGCGCCAGTTCACGGAAATTCTTGGTGCTGATATCGGCGCGGCGCATCAGACCGAGCTTGTGACGGATCAGCGGATGGCGGATTTCACGAATGGGCATAAGGGGAAGGCTCCAGCGGCGGGCAAAAAAAACGGCCTAGATTAATCTATTCAGTCGTAACTTGTCTTACCGGTTAGGTTCGGCTTTCTTACAACCTTGGGACGCCCGTGCAACGTTAGTCCAGAAACGCTTGCTCTGGACTGGCCGGATGCGTACCTTTGCCCGCTTTTCTTACACTGCCCCCTTGGAGAGCGTCATGTCCGCTGATCTCGAGCATATCCGTCAAATCATGCGCGAGGCTGACTGCCTGTACACGGAGGCCGAAGTTGAGGCATCCATCGCCCGCGTAGGTCAGCACATCAACAGCGTGCTGGCAGATCGTAATCCGGTGGTGTTCTGCGTCATGAATGGCGGCCTGATTTTCGCCGGCAAGCTGCTGACGCATCTGAACTTCCCGCTGGAAGCGTCCTACCTGCACGCCACCCGTTATCGCAATGAAACCAGTGGCGGCGATCTGTTCTGGAAGGCCAAGCCGGAAGTCTCTTTCATCGACCGCGACGTGTTGATCATCGATGACATCCTCGATGAAGGGCACACCCTGGGCGCGATCATCGACTTCTGCAAACATGCCGGCGCCAGCGCCGTGCACACTGCCGTGCTGATCGACAAGGATCACAACCGCAAGGCGCGGCCTGATCTGAAGGCTGATTTCGTGGGCCTGCCGTGTGTTGACCGTTACATCTTCGGGTATGGCATGGACTACAAAGGCTACTGGCGCAATGCTGCCGGGATTTATGCCGTGAAGGGGATGTAAAAAGCCTGCCTGGTCTCTGTAGGAGCGAATTTATTCGCGAGCGATCTCGGGGCATATGCGGTTGTGTTAAGCGCACAGTGCCTCTCGCGAATGAATTCGCTCCTACAGAGTGTGCAGGATCAACATGCTAGAGTGCCCCCCACTTTTTCGGGAGGCACCCATGACGTTATCGTTTCGTAGTAAAGCGGCGCTGATGTTGCTGTTGAGCCTGCCACTCCCCGCGCTGGCCGAGCCCATGCACGCGCAGTACCTGCCGCCTGACGAGTTGTCCGTTCGCGAAGGCGAGCCCGACCAGCAGCAGTTGTTACAGATCACTGAGTATTCGGTGGTGGTCGGCAGTCAGCGTCAGTCCAATCAGCAACCCATTCCCGTGACCTCGCCGCTGGTGCTGCGCCTTAAAGGCAAGCCCATGAACAAGGGGGCGACCGTTAACGATGTACTGATTCATTTCGACGGCGAAAGCAAAAGCCTGAAAAAGCCAACTTTTGACGACAAGACTCGGACCTTGACCCTCTATTACCCCGCCATTCAGTACCGCGTACTGGTCGATCTGCTGCGCAACGAGAAGGTTTATTGCCAGTTTCTCAGTTACGCCAACGGCCATGTCTGGGCCGATATCCATACCGGGGCCGTACGCGCGCGTTGAGCCTGTGACCGGGCGGGGGGTAAACTGCCCCCCCGTGAAATGTCCCGCAAGTCCGTTGGAGTGAGCATGCGTAAAGATAAGAAGCAGTTGATTGGCGATGAGATCGGCGATGCCCAAATCAAATTGTTCCTCGATTTCGAACCGGTTGACGCTACTTCGCCGTCGTTTCATAAGCTGATCAAGGCCTATCGCGGTCTGCGTGTCGACGATTTCGCGCGTTTTCTGGTGTTCTTCAAGGAAGCGGGCTACGACCTTGATGGCAAGGACGAGCACGGCAATGACTTCGTTGCGGTGATCAAAGATCAGCGAAACGCTGAGGAATACATCGAGTTGATCGACAAGGCTCGCGGTTGATCTTGGCGCAACCAGATCACACCGGATTTCAAGAGAAAAACCGTCGTCAGCTTACACGCTGACCGAAGACTGAAACCCCCGCTGCGTGGGCGGGGGTTTCAGTTTTTTCACTTAAATCAGAGCGAACTCTGAATCAGGCAAAGCTTGCCGCTTCGCTGTTCTGCACCAGCTCCAGACTCGCGTCGCTCTGGGCGCTGACACGCTGATACAGCTGCGCGTCGGTTTCCAGGGCTTTTTCCCGGGCAGGGAAAATCTCGTTCAGCTTGGCAGCCCACTCGGTGCGGGTTTTTTCCGGGAAGCAGCGTTCGATCAGGTCCAGCATGATCGACACCGTGACCGAGGCGCCCGGCGAGGCGCCGAGCAGTGCTGCCAGCGTACCGTCCTGAGCCGATACCAGTTCGGTACCAAACTGCAGAACGCCGCCTTTCTTCGGATCTTTCTTGATGATCTGCACGCGCTGACCGGCCACTTCCAGCCGCCAGTCTTCAGCGCGGGCTTCAGGGTAGAAGCGCCGCAACGCCTCCAGACGCTGTTCCATCGACTGACGCACTTCGCTGATCAGGTATTTGGTCAGGTCCATGTTGTCCCGTGCCACGGCCAGCATCGGCGCGATGTTGGCTGCGCGGATAGACAGTGGCAGGTCCATCAGCGAGCCGTGCTTGAGGAATTTGGTGGTGAAGCCTGCGTACGGTCCGAACAGCAAAGAGGTCTTGCCGTCGACGACGCGGGTGTCCAGGTGCGGAACCGACATCGGTGGCGAACCTACCGCGGCCTGGCTGTAGACCTTGGCCTGGTGGTGTTTGACCACCTCCGGGTTGTCGCAACGCAGCCACTGGCCACTGACCGGGAAGCCGCCGAAACCTTTGCTTTCATCAATGCCCGACATCTGCAGCAACGGTAGCGCTGCACCGCCTGCACCGAGGAACACGAACTTGGCGTCGATCTCGCGAGTGCCGCCACTGTTGACGTCCTTGATCGTGACGCTCCAGCCGCTGCCTTTACGGCTCAGGCCTGTGACGCGCTTGCAGTACTTGACCTGCGCATCGGGTGCGCTGGCCAGGTGTTTGAGCAAGTTGTTGGTAAGGTTGCCGAAGTTGACATCGGTGCCGTGCATGACACGGGTCGCAGCGATGGGCTCATCGGCGGGGCGGCCGGGCATCATCAACGGCATCCACTCGGCCAGCTTGGCTTTGTCTTCGGTGTATTCCATCGACGCGAACGCGTGATGGGTATGCATCGCCTCGAAACGTTTCTTCAGGAAAGAGATGCCTTTTTCGCCCTGAACGAAACTCAGGTGCGGCACCGGGGTGATGAACGAGCGCGATGAGCCGAAGGTGCCTTTGCGTGCCAGATAGGCCCAGAACTGCTTCGACACTTCAAATTGGCTGTTGATCTGAACGGCTTTTTTGATGTCGATGGAGCCATCTGCTGCCTGCGGGGTGTAGTTCAGCTCACACAGACCGGCGTGGCCGGTGCCAGCGTTGTTCCAAGGGTTGGAACTCTCCGCAGCACCGGAATCCATCAGCTCGACGACTTCCAGTTTGAGGCTGGGATCGAGCTCTTTGAGCAGTACTGCGAGGGTGGCACTCATGATGCCGGCCCCGACCAGTACTACATCGACTGCTTCGTTATGCGCCATTTAACGCGTCTCCAAAATCTGCAGCACCAAATTGACGGCATGCGTTCCCCAGGTCAGTTGCCGGGTGTGGGAGGGCGTATTTCCAGGCGTGCCCCCACATAACCCTGGCCGGGATCGCCATGTCCGATTCTTCGCAATTTTTTGCATCTTCAGCGGACGCCACCGAACGAGCCTGCGTTGATACTTGATAGACAAGCATGAACGCATTTTTTGGCCCGAACAGCCATTCGACTATCGTCAAGGCATCCGGTTGTGCAACCAAATCCGTAGCGGACAGGCTTCAGACTCCGGTCGTGGAGACTGCGCGGCAGCGGTCAGTCCTGTTCAAGGGGGCTGGGTCAGATGCTAATGGTGCATTTACAAACGCGTAACTATTCATTTGCTCGCCACACTCTTATGAAGTTGTGAAAACCCGTTTTTTTCACGCTCTTTTGAAGACGTGAACCTCAAAAAGGGCTGCGCGATGGCAGCTCTGGCAGATCAGGCGCGAGTCAGGTGTGGGAGGTTGTCGGGCGGGAAAGGTTCGATCAAATCGAGGGTTTTCTCACCGTAGGACCGCGCGCACTGACGGGCACATGTCTGTGTGGAAGGCTCTCTGTGGGCGAAACGGAGGAGCTGATACGAGGTATCAACGATGCTGCGAGGCCCGATCAGGAGACGTCCTTATAATCGGGGTGAGATTATAGCGATGTAACGTTGAGAATTGATCCAATTTAAACGACTTTTATTCGCCGTTCGGTCACGTCACGATCAATTGCCGGGCGGTAATCGAACGCGCTGGTCGCGCAACACGGGCGCTGGACGGCAATGGCTGATGCAGCCAGCTGAGTTTGGGTTCGTTTATTTCCACCCAGTCCTGACCGGATGGAGGGGTGGCGCAGTGTATGAACGACAGGCAGATGCCGTGCTTGTCCAGGCGTGCGTAGTGGCGATGGCGGCGGCGCAGCGAAAACAGTGACCAGAGCAAGTCCATGGCAGAACTCCGTGGCGTTGGGATGTGAAAAGTGTGTCGTATGGCGATGACACCCCGGTGACATTCCCGTGGCGGAACCGTGTCGCTGGCGCCCGGTCCTATTTTTCAGCTAGTGAGCGATGTTGAGAGGTCGCTATACTGCGGCACATTTTGTGCCTGGCCCATGGAGAATGAGCATGCTGCGTCGCCTTTTGTTCGGTTTGCTTGCTGTTAGCAGTTTGACGCTGGTGGGTTGTGCCCACAGCCCGCAGTCCCTTAGCCCGCAACCCAAATTGAATGCCCAGCTGACTGCCGTCGGTCGTGGCCAGCCTGTGACCGTTCGTGTCGTCGATGGACGTCCATCACAGACGCTGGGCACGCGAGGTGGCTTGTACCCGGAAACCAGTTCGATCACGGTAAACGGTCAGCAGTTGCTGCCGCAGTTGCAGGCCCAGGCCGAAGCAGCTGTGCGTTTGCTGGGCTTCACGCCGACCACGGGCGGTAATGGTCCGCAGTTGACCGTGACCTTGGCCGACCTGAAATATCAGTCGCCCAAAGAAGGCATGTACGTGACCGAAGCGAGCATCAGCTCGACGTTCCGCGCTGACGTGCAGAACAACGGCCGCAGCTACAGCGGTCGTTATGCAGCGTCCATGGACCAGCGCTTCGGCATGGCGCCTAACGAAGAGACCAACACCAAGCTGGTCAGCGATGTGCTCAGCGATGCGCTGACGCGTCTGTTCCAGGATCAGACGATCGGCAAGGTTCTGGGTCAGTAACGGGCGGGATCGCGCCAAATAAAAGCCCCGGTTTCGTGAGAAATAGGGGCTTTTTGTTGGGCTAGCGACGATAAACACATCCGTGGGCGCGGACCTGTCCGCGAAGACGTCAGTCAATTCGACGCGTCTTTATCGTTTGGAATATCGCATTCGCGGACAGGTCCGCTCCCATAGGTACGGTCAGAGTTCGCGCTCACGCCGCCTGCTGATAAAAATTCAAAAACGTGTAGCCCGTGTCCAGGTCCACATCCGGCCAGTCGTGATGCGCAT
Organism: Pseudomonas rosaeacicularis; assembly: GCF_057128745.1. Lineage (NCBI taxonomy): Bacteria > Pseudomonadati > Pseudomonadota > Gammaproteobacteria > Pseudomonadales > Pseudomonadaceae > Pseudomonas > Pseudomonas rosaeacicularis. The sequence goes on along the minus strand of NZ_JBSKHT010000012.1, from coordinate 178,003 downwards.
GCCCGCCCAATGCGCAGTAGACCAGCCAGTGGCGGTCCTGCACGTTGAACGCCAGTGCGTCGATCAATGCTTCCTGCTCGTCGCTTGGCGCGATCAAATAAAGGCGATCCTGGTTGTTGGCATGCAGCATGATGTAGCTCCGGGGGACAGGGTGCGGTGTCGAGGTGCCACACAGTGCCCGGTTCAGGTGACGTTAAGGTGACACACGTTAGATTGCCATCTGGATCCCACAGAATCCGGCGTTACTGACTCCGACGCCATCGAGGCCCTCATGCCGCTGCTTCCCTTGTCTCCCGCGATGACCCTGAATTTGTTTGCGCTATTGGCCGCAGGTCCAGGTGTCTGGTTGCTGCAGGTCACCCGCAACCGCGAGCAACGCGAAAACGCCCATCTGCACACGCTCACCGAGCAGTCGCAGATCGACGAGCCGATGCATCTGATGGACGTCCCGACCCTGCGCCTGATTCGCACCTGCTACCGGATCGGCGCTGCGTGCCTGGGTTTTGCGCTGCTGATGTCGTGGGCCAGTACCCAGCTTTAGTCCGACAAACCCTGAAAACGAAAACGGCGCCCGAAGGCGCCGTTCTCAATACTCTGCTGCTTAAAGCGGCAGCCCCGCCTTGACCCGATACTGATTGCGCACCGGCGTTGCGTATTGCAACACCAGATAAGGACGGTGCTCATCGGGGCAGCCCTGCAACCGGCGCTCCCATTCTTCCTCGGCCCGGGCCAGTTCATCAGCCGCGAACACTTCGTCAGCGCGTGGCACATTCAAGGCCGGGTCGGCATCGGCCCAGCGCGCGTACGCCAGGTAATGCACCGGAAACAGTCGATAGCCCCCGAGAATCTGACGGTCCATCTCGATTGCCAACTGTTTGGTGTCCTCAAACACTTCAGTAATCGGCTGCGCGAAGTTCACATGCACGCGGCCTTTGTAGCCGGTGATGCCCAGCGCGATGCTGACATCATCCTCGCCGGGCGCTTTGGTGTAGCTGCCGGTGCTGGCGCGGATGAACAACTCCCGGGCCTTGGCGTGATCGCACGGGTCGTATTCGTAGCTGATCGACACAGGCGTGAGGTTGAGCGAGCGGATGACCTCGCCGAACGGCTCTTCCTTGCGGCACATGTGAAACATCTTGAGGATCGCCGACTCGGTACGGTCGTCGCCGTCTTTAGCGCGCCCTTCGGCCTGAGCGATCCAGATTGACTGGCAGTCAGTGCGGATCGAATGATTGATGTACGCCGACAGCAGGTTGTAGGACGCCATCTTTTCTTTGCGGCCGGTGATCGAGCGGTGAACGATGAAGCTCTTGTTCAAGCGCATCAGGTCGCTGACGAAAGGCTTTTGCAGCAGGTTGTCGCCGATGGCGATACGCGGCGTCGGCAGGCCTGCGTGGTACACCGCGTAATTGACGAAAGCGGGGTCCATCACGATGTCGCGGTGGTTGGCCAGAAACAGATAGGCCACCCCGGACTTGAACTGCTCGACGCCGGTATAGGTCACACCATCGGTGGCGCGCTCGATTGTATGGTCGACGTAATGCTCGACCTTGTCCTGCAACGCAGCGACTGTGTCGATACCGGCGAACTGGCGACGCAATTTGCGTGCAATGGCCGGTTGCAGCATCCAGCCCAGCGAGTTGGCCAGGCGCGGGAAGCGAAAGTGAGTGAGGATTGCGAGGAACGCCTTGTCACCCAGCAGCCGCGCCAGTACGGCTTTTACTTCGGAGTCGTTGTAAGGTCGGATGGCATCGAATTCGCCCATCATGCTCTCTTGTTGAAAACGGCTAGGGTAAAGGTGGCCGGCGCCGGGAAAACAAGCCCGGGGCTGTGAATATCTAGACCGGCCTTTAAATGAGCGGCGATTATACGCAAAACTGGCCCTGGAGACCGCGATGCACGAAATACAACCCTCAGCACCTTATGACTGCCCTTACTGTGGCGAACCGGGGGAAACCACACTGGACTTATCTGAAGGTGACAATAGCTTCATCGAAGACTGCCATGTGTGCTGCCGCCCGATTGATTTTCACCTCGAAACCGACGGTGAACAATGGGACCTGCAAGTGCGTGCCGAGAACGATTGATGCGCAAAATCTACGAGCCGGAAAATCTGATGGAAGGCGAGCTGCTGCAAGGCATGCTCGCCAGTGAAGGCATTGAAGCCCACATCACCGGCCGGCATTTGCTTGGAGGCGTCGGCGAGCTGCCGGTATTCGGATTGTTGGGGCTGTCGGTGGACGATGGTCTGGCTGATCGGGCGCGGCAGTTGATCACTGAGTACAATGGCGCCTTTCCGCTGTCAGGTGATGAGCCCGACAGCTACCCGGACGTGCTGCTGTGCTGACGCGCTTCGGATTTTGTGTCATCAGCCTTCAAAAAGAGTTGCTTTGAGCCCATGTGTGGACGTTATGCCCTGTTTCGTTGGACGCCGGCCTTTGCGGCCTTGCCGGGCTTTCCGGCAGACCAGAAAGCTCAGTGGAACATTTCCCCCGCCGATTCAGTGCTGATGCTGCGTGCCGGGCCCGTTTCCGTAGAGGGTGAGCCGAGCAGAGAATTAGCCCGCGCCCGTTGGGGCCTGACCCCGCCGTGGCTGACCGACATGTCCCGCACCCCCGCCCATGCCCGCGCCGAAACCGTCGCTGAACAACCGATGTTTCGCCAGGCGTTTCGTGAACGTCGCTGCCTGCTGCCAGCCAACGGCTTTTATGAATGGCGCGGCGATGTGCGCAAGCGGCCGTTCTGGTTGACGCCGGGGGAGGGCTCGGCGCTGTTCTTCGCAGCCATCTGGGAAGCCTATCCAGTAGAAGGGCACACGTATTTAAGCGTGGCGGTGGTCACGCAAGCGGCAGCCAATCAGCGCCGCCCTTTGATCCTCGATGCGCAAGGGCAGGCGGACTGGCTTGCAGTGGATACGGAGTTGCCGGTGCTGCAAGCGCTGCTCGCGGCCCCGCAAACGGCACTGCGTGAGAGACCATTGGCTAATCTGATTAATGATCCAAAGCTCAATGCGCCGGAGTGCCTAACCCCGGCTTGAAGCCTCATTACGATGTATTTGTGGGAGGGAGCTTGCTTGCTAGAAGTTGCTTGGGTTTAGAGAAGGGTTGTCTGAGCGGGCCTCTTGCGAGCAAGCTCCCTCCCACGATTTTTCAGGACATGGCAAACCGCTGCCATCTGGTACATGCACACGGTATTGCCTAGGATGTGCGCCATGATTTTCAGGAGATTTTCGATGCGTCAGACATTTGTTCTATGTGGCTTGAGCGCAGCATTACTGCTCGGTGGTTGCTCCGCTGTTAATACAACCAGCGGCGATTCGGTCGGGGTTGAGCGTAAGCAGTACATGTTCAGCATGCTCTCGACCGATCAGGTCAATCAGATGTACGCCCAGTCCTATCAGGAGACAGTGACCGAGGCGACTACCAAAGGCGTACTGGACAAAGACAGCGCTGAAGCCAAGCGCGTGCAGACGGTGGCAAAGCGCTTGATCGCACAGGCGCCGAAGCTGCGTGCGGATGCAGCGCAATGGCAGTGGGAAGTGAATCTGATCAAGAGTGACGACCTGAACGCCAACTGCGGGCCTGGCGGCAAGATCATCGTCTATACCGGGCTGATCGATACCCTGAAACTCAGCGACGATGAGTTGGCGGCGGTCATGGGGCATGAGATCGCCCACGCCCTTCGTGAACACGGTCGTGAAGCCATGTCCAAAGCCTATGGCGTGCAAATGGCCAAACAAGGCGCCGGTGCATTTTTGGGATTGGGCCAGGACAGCCTGGCGTTGGCCGACACCGTGGTCAACTACAGCCTGACCCTGCCCAACAGCCGATCCAACGAAAACGAAGCGGATTTGCTGGGTCTGGAATTGTCGGCGCGTGCCGGGTACAACCCGAATGCCGCGATCACCCTGTGGCAGAAAATGACCGCGCAATCCGGTGCTTCACAGCCTGAATTCATGAGCACCCACCCGGCGTCCACCAACCGGATTGCGTCGTTGCAGGCGGCGATCCCCAAGGTCATGCCGCTGTACGAACAAGCGCCCAAGTCTTGAATGTGTCTGTAGGAGCCAACTTGTTGGCGAGAGATACAGTGCGGTGTTTCAGGTGCACCGCTTCGCGAACAAGTTCGCTCCTACAGAATCAGACCCAACCGCTTATCTGCATCGCCTTGTAAACGGCCACGACCGCCAAGACAAAGAACGCCGTGGCAGCAATCCGTCGAATCAACGTCAGTGGCAGTTTCTCTGCCGCAAAATTTCCCGCCAGCACCACCGGCACGTTGGCGATCAACATCCCCAGCGTTGTCCCCAGAATGACGAGCCACAGATACGAATATTGCGCGGCCAGCATTACCGTGGCGATTTGCGTTTTGTCGCCTATTTCCGCGATGAAGAACGCGATCAGCGTGGTCAGGAACGGTCCGAACTTACGGCCAGTGCCGGCCTCATCGTCGTCCATTTTGTCCGGCACCAGCGTCCATAACGCAGTGGCGGTGAAGCTGGCAGCGAGAATCCAGTGCAGTACGGCGTCGGACAAAAAGCTGCTGAACCAGGCACCGACAGCACCGGCCGCGGCGTGATTGGCCAGGGTCGCGGCGACGATGCCGGCAATGATCGGCCAAGGCTTGCGAAAGCGAGCGGCGAGGATAAGCGCGAGGAGTTGGGTCTTGTCACCGATTTCGGCAAGTGCGACGACAGCGGTGGGGACCAACAAGGATTCCAGCATCAGGTTTTCCTAAGGGGCGGGTCGACACGGCTATGACACGTACAGCCTCCCCGCCCCGGGTAAGGTGTGCGTGTCATAGGTCTTGTCAAACCACCGATCCGTCTGGGCGGATCTGGGGTCGCACGCACCATGGCCTTCGGGCCAAGTATGTTGATGCGTGCCATACGAACGTGGCGTTCGCGGGAGACTACTCCCCTAGGACGGTGCGGATTCTGCCTTCGCAGATCGCGTTGGGCAAGCGCTAATTTCAGGCCTTCTTTGCGCGATAAATGCGAAAGCCCTGGCCCTCAGCCATCGTCGCGCAAGGACCCAGATGCTGCTCGATGATGGGTTGATAACGCAGGAACGTATTAGCGACCAAGCGCAGTTCGCCACCTTTTTTCAGATGTTCTCGCGCTTTTCTCAACAGATTTTCCGAGGCGGCATAGTCGGTGTGTACGCCGGTGTGGAAGGGTGGATTGGTCAGAATCACATCCAGATGATTGGGTGCAGCGTCGATCCCGTCACCCGTGACAACCTCTGCTTCAAGCCCATTGGCGGCCAGCGTCAGACGACTACTGGCAGTGGCGAAAGCATCTACGTCCAGCATTGTGACCTGCGTGTCAGGGTAGCGACGCTTGACTGCGGCGCCCAATACGCCTGCACCGCAGCCGAAATCGAGCACATGCCCGCCGGGCAATCGGTCCAGATTGTCCAGCAGCAGGGCTGAGCCGCGATCCAGCCGACCGTGGCTGAAAACCCCTGGCAGGCTGATGACATTGAGCGGCGCGTCTGCGGCCGGGATTTCGAAGTGCCTGGCCAGGCTTTCCAGGGTGACCGCTTGAGGGGGCGTTTCTACCGTCACTTGCCAGAGCTGGCAATGCCGCGCGCTGTCGAGCTTGCGGGCGCGACCAAATGGGCTCAGCTGGCGGGCAGCCGCTTCGATGCCTGCGCGTTTTTCGCCAACCAGAAACAATTCGCGTCCACCCAGGCGGGAGGCGAGTGCGTTCAACAGGTATTCGGTCAGGTCTTTGGCTTTTGGCAGGAACAGGACGGCTGCGTCAAATGACGTTTCGGGGGCATGAACGCCAAAATGAGTGCGATCGGTAAAGCGTGCTTCAAGGGCAGCGTAGTCGCCGGCGTGCCAGCTCCAGCCCTGTGCAGCGGGTAACTTGCCCATCAGGTCGTCGGCGGGCAGGCCGGTCAGCAGCAATGAACCCTGGAACAGCCCAGCCTGACGGAGTAACACTTCACTGCGCGGGTCCATCTTCGGCTCCTGAAAAAAGGGCGGAGTTTAACAGGGGCAGGCAATGCCGGGGCCTGTAGGAGCGAACTTGTTCGCGAGGCGTCAGGACTTACGCCTGCGCTTGAGTCGCTCGCCAACAAGTTGGCTCCTACAGAGTCAGGCGTCTTTAGCTGACCACCCGAACCGGGGCACCGGCGTAGAAGCCCTGCGCATTTTCATTCACTTGTCCAACAATCCGCTGCCGCGCTTCCTGGCTGCCCCATGCGCTGTGGGGGGTGATGATCAGGCGCGGGATATCGCCGGACAACAGCGTATTGCCGTTAACCGGTGGCTCGACGGTCAATACGTCGGTCGCCGCGCCGCCCAGTTGGCCGTTGCGTAATGCGTCGGCCAGCGCCTGTTCATTGATCAGGCCACCGCGTGCGGTGTTGACGATAAACGCATTGGGTTTGAACAGGCTTAACTCGTGGGCGCCGATCATGTCGCGGGTGTGCTCATTGAGCGGGCAGTGCAGGGTCAGGGCGTCGATTTGCGGCAGCAGCTCATGCAACGGCACACGATCCGGTCGGGCAGGGCGGCCGGGGATTTGCCCCAGCAACACGCGCATGCCAAACGCTTCGGCCAGCTTTGCTACCGCGCCGCCCAACTCGCCGTGCCCCAAAAGGCCCAAGGTCTTGCCTTCCAGTTCGACAATCGGGAAATCCAGCAGGCAAAACTGCTTGGATTTCTGCCACAGCCCTTGATGAATCGCCGCCTGATAATCCAGCACGCGGGTGGCCATCGCCAGCAGCAACATCAACGTGTGCTGCGCCACGGACGGCGTGCCATAACCCTGGCAATTGCTGACTACGACGCCATGTTTGCGCGCGGCGTCGAGGTCGACATTGTTGACGCCGGTGGCCGTTACCAACACCAGCTTGAGGTTCGGGCATGCGTCAAAGGTGGCGGCGTCGATCATGATTTTGTTGGAGATCGCCACCTGCGCACCTTGCAGGCGCTCGATGACTTGATCGGGAGTCGTGCTGGCATGCAATTCAAGCTCGCCGAAAGTCTCACGCCAGGGACTGAGGTCCAGATCCCCCAGATCCAGAGAAGTGTGATCGAGGAAAACGGCTTTGCGATTGTCGCTCATGTACTGGGCTCCTGTAGCTGAAGGGCGCGATGACTTGTAGGACGTCTCCCATAGTGCTTCAAGAACAGACCTCAGTGCCAGTTGCCCGCGAAGGAACGCTGCTGTGTCCGGAACAACACGACCCATGTAGGCGCTGACGAGCACCGCGAGGCTGCGATTGCGGTGTGTCAGGCAGATTGCATCGCAGCCTCGCGGTGCTCGTCAGCTCCTACAACGGAATTCAACCTCCGGCTTTTGCTCCGAATGATGGCGGAGTAAGGTAGCGACCTTACCCGATCCTGCCGCTCTGACCTGCTGGAGACCCCCATGTACTGGACGGAATTTCTCACCGTTGCCCTCATTCACCTGCTCGCCGTGGCCAGCCCAGGCCCTGACTTTGCGGTGGTGGTTCGCGAAAGCGTGACCCACGGTCGAAAGGCCGGGACATGGACGGCAATGGGCGTGGGCAGCGCGATTTTCCTGCACGTGGGGTATTCGCTGCTGGGCATCGGGCTGATCGTTTCGCAGTCGATTGTGCTGTTCAACGCCTTGAAGTGGGCCGCTGCGGCGTACTTGTTGTACATCGGCATCAAGGCGCTGCGGGCCAAACCGGCCAGCGCCTCGAACGCACCCGTAGACATCGCCGTCGGCGAGCGCACAGCCCGCGGAGCCTACACCGCAGGCTTCGTGACCAACGGCTTGAATCCCAAGGCGACGCTGTTCTTCCTGTCGCTGTTTACCGTGGTGATCAATCCGCATACGCCGATGGTGGTTCAGGCCGGGTACGGCGTTTACCTGGCAGTGGCGACCGGACTTTGGTTTTGCCTGGTCGCGCGCTTGTTCAGCCAGCCAAGGGTGCGCGCAGGTTTTGCGCGGATGGGGCACTGGTTCGACCGCGCCATGGGCGGTGTGCTGGTGGCGTTGGGGCTGAAGCTGGCGTTTACCGAGATGCATTGAAACCGGCGCAGCGGTTCAACCCGTGGGAGCGGACCTGTCCGCAAAAGCGATAGGCCAGGCAATGCATTTTCGTCGGATGTAAGGATGTCTTCGCGGACAGGTCCGCTCCCACGGAGACTGAGCCGATCCTTAAAAACTGGCGCAACGCCAGCCGTATCACTCGTCACTCAAATCATCCCTTCGGCTGATTTGGATGGCGGGCGGGGTCTCTAGAGTGCATATTTTTGCGCAACGCCTATGCACCTCGAAAAGGGATTCCTATGTTGCAGACCCGCGTGATTCCACCCGCCGACGGCGCCTACCAATACCCCCTCCTGATCAAACGGTTGCTGATGTCAGGCAGCCGCTATGAAAAATCACGGGAAATCGTCTACCGGGATCAGGCGCGATTCTCTTACCGGACCCTCAACGAGCGCATCGCACGGCTAGCCAACGTATTGACCCAAGCCGGTGTGAAAGCGGGGGACACCGTAGCGGTCATGGATTGGGACAGCCATCGCTATCTGGAATGCATGTTCGCCATCCCGATGATCGGCGCGGTCATCCACACCGTTAATGTGCGCCTTTCGCCTGAGCAGATTCTGTTCACCATCAATCACGCCGACGACAAATTGGTGCTGGTCAACAGCGAATTTTTGCCGCTGTACAAGGCCATCGAGCCGCACCTGACCACGGTCGAAAAGACGCTATTGATTACCGACACCGCCGACAAAGCTGCCGATTTGCCGAATCTGGTCGGCGAGTACGAAACCCTGCTGGCCGCCGCGAGCCCGCACTATCAGTTCGAAGATTTCGACGAAAACTCAGTGGCGACGATGTTCTACACCACGGGCACCACGGGCAATCCCAAAGGGGTGTATTTCACCCATCGCCAGTTGGTCCTTCACTCTATGGGCGTGGCGACGATCATGGGCAGTATCGAAGGCGTGTTGTGTCACGACGACGTCTACATGCCGATCACCCCAATGTTCCATGTGCATGCCTGGGGCGTGCCGTATGCGGCCACCATGCTCGGCGTAAAACAGGTCTATCCCGGCCGCTACGACCCTGAATTGCTGGTCGAGTTGTGGCGCAAGGAAAAGGTCACTTTCTCCCATTGCGTGCCGACCATCATGCAAATGGTGCTCAACGCCAAAGCGGCCAAGGACGTCGATTTCGGCGGTTGGAACATCATCATCGGCGGCAGCTCGCTCACCCGATCGTTATATGACGCCGCCAAAGCCAAGGGCATCCAGCTGACGGCTGCGTATGGCATGTCGGAAACCTGTCCGCTGATCTCTGTTGCGCACATCAATGAGGACTTGATGGCGGGAAGTGACGACGAGCGCACCACCTTCCGGATCAAGGCCGGGACGCCGGGTATTCTGGTAGAAGCGGCGATCGTCGACCTGGATGGCAACTTTCTGCCGTCCGATGGCGAGACTCAGGGCGAACTGGTGTTACGCGCGCCCTGGCTGACCGAGGGCTATTTTCGTGAGCCCGAGAAAGGCTCTGAATTGTGGGCTGGCGGCTGGCTGCACACTGGCGACGTGGCGACGCTGGACAGCATGGGCACCATCGACATTCGCGACCGCATCAAAGACGTGATCAAGACCGGCGGTGAGTGGATTTCTTCGCTGGAGCTGGAGGATTTGTGCAGCCGTCATCCGTCGGTGCGTGAAGTGGCGGTGGTCGGTATCGCCGATCCGCAGTGGGGCGAGCGACCTTTTGCGCTGCTCGTAGCGCATGAAGGGCATGTCATTGATGCCAAATCGTTGAAAGAGCATTTAAAGCCGTTCGTGGAGTTGGGCCACATCAACAAGTGGGCAATTCCGAGTCAGATCGCCCTTGTTACTGAAATTCCCAAGACCAGTGTCGGCAAGCTCGACAAGAAGCGCATCCGTCTGGACATCGTCCAATGGCAGAGCACCAATAGCACGTTTCTTTCTACCCTCTGATTCATGCATTGAATGGGCCTTCTGTGGCGTTTTTAAACGCAAAGAAGGCCCAAGGCCTCTACGGCGGGCATCGCGCTTGCCAAATCCGCAAAATCAGCCATTCTCCCCCCTGCCACAGACACAGGTGCGCCGAAATCGGCGTGCCAGACGCGTTGACGCTGCAAATCACACTTTAGAGGGATCGCGCAGTGGAGCGTGCTGGCTATAGTCGGCACTAGGTAGACACCGGAGAAAAACGCTTTTTTCGCTTCGCAGCGTTTATGTGCTGCCACGACAAGCGTTGACAACCAGGCATGCGGATTTATCTGTCTGAGTCGTTTCCGGGGTCACTTACTGCCATAAAAATAAAAGCACATGGAGTAGCGTCGATGACATCCACAAACCAGTTCTGGCGCCGGGCGAAATTGCCTTTGGCCGTCAGTCTCGCCTCTTCGCTCGCCGGTCCTGCATTCGGCGTCAGTTTCAACATCGGTGAAATCGAAGGCAACTTCGACTCGTCGCTCTCCGTGGGCGCAAGCTGGTCGACCCAGAACGCCAACAAGAACCTCATCGGGTCCAACAACGGCGGACACGGCCTTTCACAGACCTCCGATGACGGTCACCTGAACTTCAAGAGTGGGGAAACGTTCTCGAAGATCTTCAAGGGTATCCACGATCTGGAATTGAAATACGGCGACACCGGCGTGTTCGTTCGGGGCAAGTACTGGTACGACTTCGAACTCAAGGACGAAGGTCGCGACTTCAAGGACATCAGCGATTCCAACCGCAAAGAAGGCGCCAAATCGTCTGGCGGGCAGTTGCTCGATGCCTTCGTTTACCACAACTATTCCATCGGCGATGAGCCAGGTTCGGTGCGTTTCGGTAAGCAAGTGGTCAGCTGGGGTGAAAGTACTTTCATCCAGGGCGGCATCAACAGCATCAACCCGGTCGATGTGTCTGCGTTCCGTCGTCCAGGTTCGGAGATCAAGGAAGGCCTGATCCCGGTCAACATGTTTTACCTGTCGCAAAGCATCACTGAAAACCTGTCCGCCGAAGGCTTCTATCAGCTGGAATGGGATCAGACGGTTACTGATAACTGCGGCACGTTCTTCTCGCAACCCGACGTGATTTCCGATGGTTGCAACAACAACCTGGCAGTTCTGCGCACACGCAACAGCTTGAACGCAGCGCTTCCGGCGGCCCTCAGAGGCCCGGTTCAGAACACGCTCGCCCAGCGTGGCGTCACGTTCGGCAGCCCCGATGAAGGCGCCGTCGTGGCTCGGGGCCCGGATCGCGATGCCCGCGACAGCGGCCAATTCGGCGTTGCGGTGCACTACAACTTCGAGCCGCTGGACACCGAGTTCGGCGGCTACTTCATGAATTACCACAGCCGGTTGCCGATTTTCAGCGGTCGCGGTGGCCCGGCGAGCGCCTACAGCGCTGCCGGTCTGGTGGGTGGGTTGGCTGCCAATGGCGTACCGCGCGCAGTTGCGGCGAGCCTTGCGCCGACGCTGCTGCCAGTGGTCGTTGCCGGCAACTCCAGTTACTACGTCGAATACCCTGAAGACATCCGCCTGATGGGTTTGAGCTTCTCCACCACATTGCCTACAGGTACCGCGTGGAGCGGCGAGGTCAGCTATCGCCCGAATGCACCGATCCAGCTCAACACCACCGACATCCTGTATTCGGGTCTGTCGCCGCTCAACCCTAACGTGTCGTTGCTGCAAGGCCGTCCGAACACTGACCAGTCCGGCTATCGCCGCAAGGAAATCACCCAGGCGCAAACCACGCTCACGCACTTCTTCGATCAGGTGATGGGCGCGGAACGTCTGACGGTGGTGGGCGAAGTAGGCTGGACCCACGTCGGCGGTCTGGAAAGCACGTCCAAATTGCGTTACGGCCGGGATCCGAGCTACGGGCCTGGCCCATTGCCGGGCGGTCAATGCCAGGCGCTCAACGCCAGTACGCTGGCGGGTGCTGCGCAGAACAACCTGAGCCGGTACTGCGAGAACGATGGCTTCACCACCACCGATTCCTGGGGTTATCGCGCACGTGCCATCTGGGATTACAACAGCGTCTTCGCCGGGATCAACCTCAAACCGAGCATCGCCTGGTCCCACGACGTCGACGGTTATGCGCCGGGCCCAGGTGCCAACTTCGAAGAAGGTCGCAAAGCGATCAGCCTGGGTTTGGATGCCGAGTACCAAAACACCTACACGGCCAACCTGTCCTACACCAACTTCTTTGACGGCAAATACACCACGGTGGATGACCGCGACTTCGTAGCCCTCAGCTTTGGCATGAATTTCTAAGGACGACCATGAATATGAAAATAACAATGGGTCTGTTGCAAGTCGGCGCACTGAGCCTGTCATTGCTGGCGACCGGCGTCATGGCGGCAGTGTCGGACACTGAAGCGGCCAAATTGGGCACTACGCTGACCCCGATGGGCGCGGAAAAAGCTGGCAACGCCAACAACACCATCCCGGCGTGGACACCTTTGCCCACCAATGCGGGCGCGGTCGATGAGCGTGGCTTCCTGGCCAACCCTTATGCCAGTGAAAAGCCGCTCTTCACCATCACCGCGCAGAACGTCGATCAATACAAAGACAAGCTGGCGCCGGGCCAATACGCGATGTTCAAGCGTTACCCAGACACCTTCAAAATGCCGGTTTATCCGTCCCATCGTGGCGCAACCGTGCCGGCTGATGTGTTCGCCGCTATCAAAAAGAACGCCACCAACACCAAGCTGGTCTCTGGCGGCAACGGCCTGGAAAACTTCGAAACCGCCGTGCCGTTCCCGATCCCGCAAAGTGGCCTGGAAGTCATCTGGAACCACATCACCCGTTATCGCGGCGGCAGCGTGACCCGTCTGGTGACACAAGCGACGCCGCAAACCAACGGCTCGTTCAGCCTGGTTTATTTCCGCGATCAGTTTGTATTCCGCGACAAAATGAAAGATTACGACCCGAAAAACCCAGGCAACGTACTCTTCTACTTCAAGCAGGAAGTGACCGCGCCTGCGCGCCTGGCCGGTGGTGTGCTGCTGGTGCATGAGACTCTGGATCAGGTCAAAGAGCCGCGTTCTGCCTGGGTGTATAACGCCGGTCAACGGCGTGTGCGTCGCGCGCCTCAGGTTTCCTATGACGGGCCGGGCACGGCAGCGGACGGTCTGCGCACCTCCGACAACCTGGACATGTACAACGGCGCGCCGGACCGTTACGACTGGAAACTGATCGGCAAGCAAGAGCTGTACATCGCCTCCGACAGCTACAAGCTTGACGACCCGAAACTCAAATACGCCGACATCATCAAGGCCGGTCACATCAATCAGGACCTGGCGCGCTATGAGCTGCGCCGCGTCTGGCACGTGACCGCCACCCTGAAAGAAGGCCAGCGCCACATTTATGCCAAGCGTGACTTCTTTATCGACGAAGACTCCTGGCAGGCTGCGGTGATCGATCACTACGACGGTCGCGGTCAACTGTGGCGCGTCGCAGAAGCCCATGCCGAAAACTACTACGACAAACAAGTGCCGTGGTACGCCCTCGAAGCGCTGTATGACCTGCAATCGGGTCGCTACCTGGCGTTGGGCATGAAGAACGAAGAGAAACGCGCGTACGATTTCGGCTTTACCGCGTCCACCAGCGACTTCCAGCCCAACGCCCTGCGCCAGGATGGGGTGCGCTAATCGCTAAAGAACGATGCTGAACCCCTGTAGGAGCGAATTTATTCGCGAGGCTTTTCAGGTGCTGACGACCCCCATCGACTGCACCGGCCTCGCGAATAAATTCTCTCCTACAGGTAATGGGTTTCTGTCCCACACCTATAGCTGACCATTCGCTACACTGATTGGAGATGTTTTCTTACAGTCTTTCGTCGTACATCCTTCAAAAGCTCTGACTTAGCCGCTAGTCTCGGGAGCATCTGACTGCCGAACAACAAGCACTTCTAACAAGAGCCGGCCATGACTGATCTGTCGCGTTTGCAAGGATTCGCAAATCACGCAGTCACTGCGTTGGAAGGACGTTTCTTCCGCCCCCCGTTACCCGAAAACTATGTGCCACGCCCGCGTTTGTGCACGCGGCTAAACGCTGGTTTGTCGGGCCGTCTGCTGTTGGTCAGCGCTCCTGCAGGTTTTGGGAAAAGCTCTCTTGCGGTCGAGTTCTGTCAGGGTTTGCCTGAACAATGGCAAAACCTCTGGCTGGGCCTAAGCCACCGAGACAGCGATCCCGGCCGATTCCTCGAGCGCTTGCTGACCGGTCTGCAACAATTCTTCCCACAACTGGGCGGGCAGGCGTTGGGGCTTTTGAAGATGCGTCAGCGGCACCAGCCATTCGCGTTCGAAGAATGGCTCGATGGTTTGCTGGACGAGTTGGCCATGCACCTGATGTTGAGCAAGCCGTTGCTGCTGGTGCTCGACGATTACCATCTCGCGCAAGGCCCCGTCCTGGACCGCTGTTTGCAGTTTTTCCTCAATCACTTGCCTGCCGGGATGATCGTCATGGTGACCAGTCGGCAACGTCCGGACTGGCACCTGGCGCGCTTGCGTCTGTCGCGTCAACTTCAAGAGCTCACCGAACACGACCTGCGGCTCACTGAGGTTGAATCCCTCGCCGTGCTCGATCAACACAGCAGGTCAATGAGCGAGGATGCGCTGCACACGCTGGTTCAGCGCAGTGAAGGCTGGGTCGCAGGGCTCAGGTTTTGGTTGCTCGCCGCCAGTGAGGCCGGCACCGGCAACAGCCTGCCGCAGGGTCTGAACGGCAGCGAAGGCCTGATTCGTGACTATCTCCTGGAAGAGGTCATCGAGTGCCTGCCGGCTGATGTTCAGGCCTTTCTGTATGACACCGCGTGCCTTGAGCGCTTTTGCGCCGAGCTGTGCAATGCCGCGCGCGACAGCCATGACAGTACCCAAACGCTGCTTTATCTGCAGGCGCATCAGGTGTTTCTGGTGCCGCTGGACGAAAGCGGGCACTGGTTTCGCTATCACCATCTGTTTTCAGACCTGCTGCGCGCCCGCGCGGGCAATCAGATCGGCCCGCAACAAACCCGCCTGCATCTCAACGCTTGTCGTTGGTTTAGCGAGCAGGGCTTGCTTGATGAAGCGATCGAACAAGCCCTTCGTGCAGGGCACCCGGACGTCGCCGCCAACCTGGTGCAGAACCTGTCCGAAGAGCAATTGTTGGCCGAACAGAACGTCGGCATGCTGCTGCGCTGGAAGATGGACTTGCCTGACAGCCTGATCGTCAGCACGCCGCGACTGATCGTTCTGTACGCGTGGGCGCTGGGGCTGGCGTGTCAGCTGGATGCTGCCGAGGAACTTGCCGACCACCTCAGCCGGTTTTTGCCGGCGCCTTCTGCCACCGCGCAAAAATCCATGCTCGCTCAATGGCTGGCGCTCAGCGGCATCATCGCCCGAGGACGCGGCGACAGCGAAAAGGCCCAGCGTTATTGCAGCGAAGCGCTGTCGAGCTTGCCGCAAAAACGCTACGGCCAACGCTTGTTGTGCCTATCGACGCTGGCCAATCTTGCAATTGCCGAAGGTGATCTGTGGCGCGCCAGAGCGTTAAATCGTGATGCGCTGGAGCTTGCGCAACGGGTCGCGAACCCGCTGTTCGAGGCGCTGGCCCACTACGATCGAGCCCGGGTCTTGCAGGCTCGCGGTGAAATTCTTCGTGCGCTGGAAGAGGTGCGACAAGGGCAGCAGCGGCTGAAGGGGCTGTCGTTGCAACGACTTTATGCGGTAAGGGCGCGACTGACGTTGTACGAAGGTCACTTGCTCACCCTGTGCATGCAGGCTGAAACCGGACGTGCTCGATTGGTCGCTGGGCTGGCCGAAGCCCGCGCCTGTCGCGACATTAGCGTGTTGATCGGGCATTGCGTGGTTGCCGGCCTGGAGGGGCGGGAAGGGCGCTTCGCCGAAGCCTTTTCCGAACTGGCTGAAGCGGAACGGCTGATGCACATCTGGGACGTGCCGCCGATTTATTACCTGGCGATCATCACCTTGGTGAAGTGTGAGTTGTGGCTGGCGCAAGGCCGTATCGATCTGGCCGAAGCGTGGCTGATGCGTCTGGGGCAAACCTACAGCGGCGAGCATCCCGCCGCAGCGCCCGAATGCCATCCGCACTTGCCGCAGCACATCCAATTGCTGCAGGCGGTGCTTGACGACGTCAAGGGTCATAAAGCCGAAGCCACCTTGCGACTGCAACGTCTGGAGGACCACGCGCAAACGGCAGGCGCCCATTTGGTCAGTTTGACTGCCTTGACCCAGCAGATTCTCTTCGTACTGGGCACACCGGATGAAGCGAGGGCCAAACCGCTGCTCAATCGTGCCCTGCAAGCAGCAACCGGTGGCGCATTGCTGCCGTTTCAGCGTCTGATCAGGCAACACCCGGACTGGCTTCGCGAGCAACTGCAACCGCGTAAACCCTGCCTGCTCGTGCAATTTCTGCTGACGACGCTCCCGGCCTCGACCGCTTCACGCGAAAACCCGGAGACCTCACACGCCGACCAGCTCAGCGTGCGGGAACTGAGCGTTCTGCAACTCATCGCCCAAGGCTGTTCGAATCAGGAGATCAGCGAGCGACTGTTTATCTCCCTGCACACCGTCAAAACCCACGCCAGCCATATCAACAGTAAGCTGGGCGTCGAGCGCAGGACACAGGCAGTGGCGCGGGCGCAAGAGCTGGGGCTTCTAGGTTAGCTGTCGGCACTTTAATGCCGGCTATCTGCTGTGTCGGGCGATCTTAGGCATTAAATTGCCTTTTTTGCCGTATAAGGCTACGGTTTAGGCATTAAATTGCCGAGCGGCGCTTATGTATAGCCTCAACCTGCAACTCTATTCCCAAGGCCTGTGGCGCGATGCCATGCGCATTGATTTTGAAAAGCCGGAGGCCGGGTTGCTTAGTCCGTGCAGCTTTGCCTACGACCAGCACTATCTCGTGGACCATCTGCATGCTTTGAATCGAATAACTGCTCAGTCAGTCAGCGCAACGCTGCCGCTGAGTTGGGATTTGCAACGCACGGCGCAAGTGCCGGCATTCCTGCACGACATACTGCCAGCGGGTGCCGCTCGAAGATTCCTGCTGGCGCGCCTCGCCGTCCCGGAAAATGAGAACACTCAAGCCGATCTAATGCTGTTAGGCCGTTGCACCCCGGCGCCCATTGGTCATCTGCGCATCAGAGAGTCTGTCGAGGCCATGCCCAAGGGCGCCAGCCTTGGTTTCAGCCGCCAGGATGTGGTTGCACGTGACAGCCGTTTCCTTGAATACGCCTACGAACAAGGCGCCGCCGTCGGTGGCGCAACCGGGGCGGGTGGCGAGGCACCAAAGTTACTGCTGGCTCAGGACGCCGAGGGTCTGCTGCACCCGGACGCAACGCTGCCCGATGATCACGTGCATCAGCACTGGTTTGTGAAGTTCTCCCGAAACAAGGCGAACGAGAATGATCGTACGGTGCTGCGCAGTGAGTTCTGCTATTACCAGGCCCTGAATCGGCTGGGACTGAACACGATTACGGCCGACGGCATGAGCCTGGTAGAAGCGCGCAAACCCAGCCTGTGGATGAAACGCTTTGACCGGCACATCGATGAGCACGGCGTGAAAAGAATCGCGGTCGAGTCGGTGTATTCGCTGGCCGGCATCACCCGTCCGGGCAGTTACATGAGCCATGTTGCCGCCGTTGAGGCATTGGCCCAGACATGGACTGCCAATGATCAGCAGTCTGAAATCCCGGAACTGATCAGTGAGTACATCCGCCGAGACCTGATCAATCAAATTCTCGGTAACAGTGATAACCACGGTCGCAACACTGCTGTCCTGCGTGAGGGGCAGCGCATAGATCTGGCGCCGATATACGATCTTGCCCCAATGGTAATGGATGAGGAGGGCGTAACCCGCACCACGAAATGGCCGGATGAAATCGAACGCGCAGGGCAAGTTAACTGGCTAGCGGCCTGCAACGCACTGGCGCCATGGGCCGAGCCGGAGGCTTTATTCGAAGGTTTAAAGACAGATGCGCAGCGGTATCGGGCATTACCTGATCTGCTCAGCGAAGTTGGTTTGCCCCAAGCAACATTCAATCACCCCCGCATTGCCCTCAACCGGCTGGACGCAACGCTTAAAAACTGGGGGCTGCTATGACCGATGAAATCCGTCAGCGCGGCATCATTCTGGATGAGTTAAAGGAACAGCTTCTAGCAGGCAGCGTGACAATCGGTGCAGCGGTCAAACGCCTGCGCACCGAAGTCACCGGGCTGCGGCAGGAGCAATTCGCCGGCATGTGCAAAATCTCCCTGCGCACCCTGCGCCAGATTGAACAGGACGAAGGTAACCCGACGATCCAGACGCTGAATCAAGTGTTCAAACCGTTCGGGATGCGGGTGGGGATATTGCCGATCAGACGCTGATGTTGCTGGGGTCAAGAAACTCTTATTTCCCCGAGCAAATCCGGGTGCTTATCGAGCACCTGGAGCAGCTTGACCAGCGACAGAGGAGGTTTGGTCTTGCCATTTTCATATCGCGAAAAGGCGTTGACGCCGCCGCCAAATATCTCGCCAGCTTCACGCTGGTCAAGCTCCGGCTCGGCAGCCTGCCAGCGGGTATTTATCTCAAAACAATGCGCTACGGCCTCTGCAGGAGCTGCCGAGCAGCGCGAGGCTCCGGGGTCGGGCTCGACCGAGCCAGTCACCTGACACAACGCATCTACCGTGGGAGCGGACCTGTCCGCGAAAGCAATGCGTCAGGCGCCAGAGATGTTCAGGCTTTAAGGGGCTCTTCGCGGACAGGTCCGCTCCCACGGGCTTGATGTGCGCCGCAATACCTTCGCCGCGCGCAGAAACTGTAGGAGCTGCCGAGCCAGCGCGAGGCTGCGATGCGATATTCCTGACACATCGCAGCCTCGCACGGGCTCGGCAGCTCCTACAAAAGCCTTTAGCCTTGGCAGGTCGTTCGAGAAATTTCGCACAAACCTGAAGCACATCGGCTACGCTCGGCTTCATCAATGGGCGTTTTCAAAGGTTGGTTTTCCTGAAAACGCCGATTAAAGCCTGACCAAGGGAGATGGCATGCTTTTTCCATGGAAGGCTCATACACAAGCTCGGTTATGGCCGTTAAGACTTGTCTACATTCAGCGCAGAGCGCCAGGTGACGAAGCCTGATCGACCGGATTTCCGGTGGGTCGGGCTTTTTTATTGGAGTTTGAAAAATGCGACGCACGATTGAGGTGGGCTTTCTTTTCTCCACCGACGGGACTTACAAACGCATGGGACAGCACGGTCTGGCGGGTGCTCAGCACGCGCTGGCCGAGATCAATCGGCACCGTGATTATGATTTTGAGCTGAAGGCGACGCACATCAATCCCCAGGGATATTTGCATCGCTATAACGAGGGCGCAGTGCAGTTGATGGAAAGTGGCATTCGCCATCTGTTCGGCACCACCACGTCCGCCAGTCGCAAGGAGATCATTCCGGATCTGGAGCAGAACGCCAGTTTGCTGTGGTACGCCTGTCCGTATGAAGGCTTCGAGAGTAGCGAAAACGTGTTGTACCTCGGTGGCTGTCCGAATCAGACGCTGATCCCGCTGCTGCGGTATGCGCTCAGCACCTTCGGCAAACGCGCGATGCTGGTGGGCTCGAACTACATCTGGGGCTGGGAAAGCAATCGCATCGCCCGGGAAGTCTTGCAGGCCGCACATGGCGATGTGATCGGTGAAAAATACGTGCACATGGGCTCGACCAATTTCAGCGATCTGGTGCAATACCTGCTGACCGAACAACCCTCGTTCATCCTCAATAACCTGGTGGGCGAGTCGACTTACGCGTTTCTGCATCAGTTGGACGCCGCCTGTGTCGAGCACGACATGGTCCTGCCGGTGCTCAGTTGCAACCTGACCGAAGCCGAGCTGGTGGAAGTGGGCGAGATGCAAAACCTGCGTCTGCTGTCCTGCGGGCCATTTTTCGAAGGCGTCGACAACGCGTTCACCGATCGCCAGTTTCACCAACACGGCCAGCGCCCGTGCTCGCACTACTACACCGGCACGTATGTTGCGCTGCATTTGTTCGCCGAGGCCTTGCACCATGTCGGCAACGATGAGCCGGAGGCCATCTGCAGCTATCTGTACGCCCACGCTCAAGAAAGCGTACTGGGGCGCTTGAAGATTTCCGGACGCAACAACCACAGCAGCTTGCCCTGCCACATTGCCGAATTGAGTGAAGGGCGTTTTGTGGTGGTGCACAGCGAAACCCGGCCGCTGCCCGCCGACCCTTATCTGACGTCCACCGATCTGCGCGAATTTCATCGCCTGCGCGCCCTGGCGCCCGTGCCTCACTTGAGGATCGTCAAAAAATGAGTCTGCTCAAACGTCCTGATTTCGAACACGGTCGCTTGCTGTTGGTGGACTGCGAGCCGCGTACGCTGGCGAATCTTGAAAAGAGTCTGCACCGCTTGGGGATTACCACGCTGGCGCTGGTGGAAGACGCCGCCGATTCGCTGGATGGCGTGTTCGCCGCCATCGTCGAGCTGGAACATTTCGCCAGTCCGCAACTGCTGCAACGCCTCAATCAAGCGGGCGTGCCGCTCGTGGCGTTGACGCCTCACGAAACCCTGTCGCAGATCCAGCGCGCCATTGAGTTGGGTGCCACCGCGCTGCTCAATAAACCCATCACCCAAAGTTCGGTGTACACCACGCTGATGATGGCGATCGGTTTGCACGAACGACTCGATGCCGACGCCCGCACCATCGACACCCTGCAGCAGCGATTGAACGCCCGGCCTTTGTTGGCCCAGGCGTTGGCGCGCTTGATGATCGATCATCAGCTCAACGAGCGCGACGCCTACGAACGCCTCCGTGCCCTGTCGATGCAGCTCAATCGCAGCGTCGACGAGCTGTGTGTTGATCTGGCCGCCGACCGTCCTCAGCAAGGCGGTATGTGGACATGAGTGTGATGCGTGCCCTGGTTCGTCGTCCTGCTGTTGCACTGTCGTTGTTGTACATCGCACTGGTTGTGATCTTCGCCGTCTTCGCGCCCTGGATGAGTCCTTACGATCCGTCCGAGCAATTCGCCGAAGGCCTCTCGCTGGAGGGCGCGCCGCTGTCGCCCGATGCGCCGTACTGGCTGGGCACTGACCTGCTGGGGCGTGACCTTTTTTCGCGCCTGATCTACGGCGCGCGGACGTCGCTGTTCATCGGCCTTGTCGCCAATGGCATGGCGGTGTTGATTGGCACGCTGGTGGGGCTGACCGCAGGTTTTCTGCGCGGCTGGACCGGCAGCATTCTGATGCGCTTCACGGATCTGATGATGGCGTTCCCGGCGTTGCTGCTGGCGATTGCCTTGTCGGCGATTTTCCAGCCCAGCGTGTGGATCGTTGCGTTGGTGATCGCGATGGTCAACTGGGTGCAAATCGCGCGGGTCATTTATTCGGAAACCATTGCCCTCGGCGCACGGGATTTCGTTGCGGTGGAGCGCACTTTGGGTGCCAGCTCTTTGAGGATTCTGTTTTCGCACCTGTTGCCGCATTTGCTGCCGACGATTCTGGTGTGGGCGACGCTGGGGATTTCCACCACGGTGCTGCTGGAAGCGACGCTGTCGTACCTGGGCGTTGGCGTCCAGCCACCGACTCCGAGCTGGGGCAACATCATTTTCGAGAGCCAGACCTACTTCACCTCGGCGCCGTGGCTGGTGTTCTTCCCCGGCATTGCCATCGTGTTGCTGTCGCTGGCGTTCAATCTGGTGGGCGACGCCTTGCGCGACGAACTCGACCCCACGCTGCAAGGGAGAAGCTGAATGTTCGCCTTCGTCAGTCGTCGCATCGGCTACTCCCTGCTGATCTTGCTGGGCGTGACCTTCATCACCTATCTGCTGCTGTTCATGCTGCCGGCGGACCCTGCGCGACAAATTGCCGGACGCAGCGCCACACCGGAAGTGGTGGCGGGGATTCGCGCGCAGCTGGGGCTGGACCTGCCGTTTTATCACCAGTACGCCAACTACCTGGGCAACCTGCTGCAGGGGGATTTGGGGCGCTCGTACATTCAGCGCACTAACGTCACCGAACTGATCGGCTCACGCTTGCGTCCGTCGCTGGAGTTGATGGCGGCAGGGATCGGTTTTGAGTTGTTGATAGGCATCACCCTGGGCGTGTTCGCGGCACTGCGGCGGGACAGCTTCGCCGACAAGCTGCTGATGGCGCTGTCCTTCGTCGGCGTGTCGGCGCCGCAATTCATCGCCGCGATGCTGTTTTTGTACTTCTTCGCCGTGCAACTGGGCTGGTTTCCCTTGGGCGGCTACGGGGGCGTCGAGCACTTGATGCTGCCGGCGCTGACGCTGGGGATTCTCGGCAGCGGCTGGTATTCGCGCATGGTGCGCTCGTCGATGATCGAAGTCCTGCATCAGGACTTCATTCGCACCGCGCGGGCCAAGGGTTTGAGCCGGGTGCGGGTGGTGCTGCGCCATGTGCTGCCCAACGCGATCATCCCGGTGATCCCGATGATCGGCATCGACATCGGCATCTTCATGGGCGGGCTGGTGGTGGTCGAATCGGTGTTTGGCTGGCCGGGAATTGGCCAATTGGCCTGGCAAGCGATTCAACAAGTGGACATTCCAGTGATCGTCGGTGTGACCACGGTTTCGGCGGTGGCGATCGTGCTTGGCAATCTGGTGGCTGACCTGATTATTCCTTGGGTCGACCCTCGTATCGATGTGAAAAAACACTAAAACCTGAGCAAGACCATTATCGAAGGGGAGCTGGAGCATGAAGCGCAAAGTATTGTCCCTGGCCATTGCGGCCACATTATTCAGTGGATTGGGGCTCAGCGCAGGCGCGCTGGCCGACGACATTGATGCCAACGCCAAGAACGGCGGTTCGGCGGTCATCACCTATCAGAACGATGTCGCCACACTGGACCCGGCCATCGGGTACGACTGGCAAAACTGGTCGATGATCAAAAGCCTGTTCGACGGCTTGATGGACTACAAACCCGGCACCACTGAACTGGTGAAGGATCTGGCTCAGGACTACACCATCTCGGACGATGGCACGGTCTACACCTTTACCCTGAAGAAGGGCGTGAAGTTTCAAAATGGTCGTGAGCTTAAGGCCAGCGACGTGAAGTACTCGTTCGAACGCACCGTCAACCCGAAAACCCAGAGCCCTGGCGCCGGGTTCTTCAGCGCCATCGTCGGTTACGAAGACATGGCCGCGAGCAAGGCCGAGCATCTGAGCGGCGTTGAAGTGGTGGACGACTACACCGTCAAAATCACGCTCAAGCAGCCGAACGCGACCTTTCTGCATGTGATGGCGATCAACTTTGCCTCCATCGTGCCCAAGGAAGAAGTCGAGAAGTGGGGCGCTGACTTTGGCAAGCACCCGGTCGGCTCCGGCGCTTACAGCCTGGCGGAGTGGAAGCTCGGCCAGCAGATCGTGTTCAAGAAGAACCCGAACTACAACAAGCCGGGCCTGCCGCATCTGGACACCATCACCTTCGAAGTGGGCCAAGACCCGATGGTTGCCCTGTTGCGACTGCAAAAGGGCGAAGTCGACATTGCCGGTGACGGCGTACCTCCTGCCAAATTCCTCGAGTTCAAGAACGACCCGAAATACAAAGGCCTGATGATCACCGGCAATCAGCTGCACACCGGTTACGTCACGTTGAAAACTACCTTGCCGCCGTTTGACAACCTCAAGGTGCGTCAGGCAGTGAACATGGCGATCAACAAGGATCGCATCGTGCGCATCATCAACGGCCGGGCCGTTCCGGCCAATCAGCCACTGCCGCCGGCGATGCCGGGCTACGACAAGAACTACAAGGGCTACGCGTATGACGTGGAAGCTGCGAAAAAACTGCTGGCCGAAGCGGGGCACCCTAACGGTTTCGATACCGAGCTGTACGTGATGAACACCGATCCGCAGCCGCGTATCGCGCAGTCGATTCAGCAGGATCTGGCGAAAGTCGGCATCAAGGTGCAGATCAAATCCCTGGCGCAGGCCAACGTGATTGCAGCCGGTAGCTCGAAGGATCAGGCGCCGATGGTCTGGTCGGGCGGCATGGCCTGGATTGCGGACTTCCCGGACCCCTCTAACTTCTATGGCCCGATTCTGGGTTGCGATGGCGCGGTGGAAGGCGGCTGGAACTGGTCGTTGTACTGCAACAAGAAGCTGGACGCGGACGCGGCCAAGGCGGACAGCATGGCTAAGCCCGAGCAGCAGGCCGAGCGCTCCGAGTTGTGGAAAAAGATCTTCACCGATGTCATGGCTGACGCGCCGTGGGTGCCGATCTTCAATGAACAACGCTTCACCGTGCGTTCGTCGCGCATGGGCGGCGCCGACATCCTGTACGTAGACCCGGTCCATGTGCCTGTGAACTACGACTACATCTGGATCAAGTAAACATCCAGACAAGACGGACCACCTGTAGGAGCCAACTTGTTGGCGAGAGGCCTTTGCGTCGTGTCAGGTAAATCGCCTCGCGAACAAGTTCGCTCCTACAGGGCTTTGTGCCGAACCAAATGCAATGTTTCATTCGGAGAACGGTGTCATGTGCCAGAACTGCCTGGTGAAAACGATCCACAGCGTCAACAGCCATTTCGGCTGGGACAAAAGCTTCCCTCCCGTTGAAACGGTTGCGCCGGGTGCGATGCTCGAATTCAAATGCCTGGATTCGTCCAACGGCTACTTCACGCCCAATTCCACGGCGAACGACGTCGCGACCATGTCGTTCGACAAGATCAATCCTGTCACCGGTCCCATCTTCGTCGAAGGTGCAGAGCCCGGTGACATCCTGAAAATCACCTTGGACAGCTTCAAGCCCTGCGGCTTTGGCTGGACCGCGAACATCCCCGGATTCGGCCTGCTCGCCGACCAATTCAAAGACCCGGCGCTGACGCTGTGGCACTACGACAAAGACACCCTGGCGCCTGCCGCTTTCGGCCAGTTCGCCAAAGTGCCGCTTAAACCGTTCGCTGGCACCATCGGTCTGGCACCTGCCGATCCGGGCCTGCATTCGGTGGTGCCGCCACGCCGGGTTGGCGGCAATCTGGACATCCGCGACCTGTCTGCGGGCACCACGTTGTACCTGCCGGTTGAAGTCGCCGGCGCGCTGCTGTCCATCGGAGACACTCACGCGGCTCAGGGCGATGGCGAGGTTTGCGGCACGGCCATCGAAAGCCAGATGGACGTGGTGGTCAAACTCGACCTGATCAAATCCACACCGCTGTCGAGCCCGCGTTTCAGCACTCCTGGCCCGGTGACGCGTCACCTGGACAGCGCCGGTTACGAAGCTTTCACCGGCGTCGGCCCCGACCTGATGCAGGCCGCGCGTCAGGCGGTCAGCAACACCGTCGACTGGCTGTGCCGCGAGCACCACATGCCTGCCGAACAGGCCTACATGCTGTGCTCGGTGTGCGGTGATTTGCGCATCAGTGAAGTGGTCGATCTGCCCAATTGGGTGGTGTCGTTCTACTTCCCGAAAATCGTGTTCGCGTGAGGCTGTGCAATGAGTGATCAGCTTTCCCCAGCAGTGTTGTCGGTCGAGCGTTTGAGCATCGACATCGGCCACGGCGCCAGCCCCAGGCGCGTCGTCGATGAGCTGAGCTTCACCCTGCGCGCTGGCCAGACGCTGTGTATCGCGGGCGAGTCGGGCAGCGGTAAATCGCTGTCGTCGCTGGCAATCATGGGCTTGCTGCCCAAAGCCGCGAAAGTGCCCAGCGGCGCGATCATTTTCGACAACCGCGACCTGATCACTCTGCCCGAACGCGACCTGCAACAGCTGCGCGGCAAGCAGATCGGCATGATCTTTCAGGAGCCGATGACCTCGCTCAACCCACTTATGACCGTTGGCCAGCAGATGGACGAAACCCTGCGCCGTCATGAGCCTCTGGACCGTCAAGCTTCCAAGCGTCGTGCTAAGGAAATGCTCGATTCGGTACGCATGCCCCAGGTGGAAAAACGCCTGACGCAGTATCCCCACGAGTTGTCCGGCGGCATGCGCCAACGGGTGATGATCGCCATGGCCATGCTCTGTCGTCCGAAAGTACTGATCGCCGATGAACCCACCACCGCGCTGGACGTGACCATTCAGGCGCAGATTCTGGAGCTGATGCGCGAGCTGCAAAAGGTCTACGGCACCAGCCTTCTGATGATCACTCACGACATGGGCGTGGTCGCGGAAATGGCCGACGAAGTGGTGGTGATGAATCACGGCCGCACCGAAGAACAGGCGCCGGTGCGTCAGTTGTTCACCCAGCCCCAAGCTGCTTACACACGCAAATTGCTGGACGCCGTACCGGTATTGGGCACGGCAGGCAAGGCCCAAGACCTAAGCGAAAAGCCCGTGGTGCTGGCGGTGAAAGACCTCTGCGTGCGCTTCCCGCTGCGCATGGGATGGT
The DNA here is from genome assembly GCF_057128745.1 of Pseudomonas rosaeacicularis. Lineage (NCBI taxonomy): Bacteria > Pseudomonadati > Pseudomonadota > Gammaproteobacteria > Pseudomonadales > Pseudomonadaceae > Pseudomonas > Pseudomonas rosaeacicularis. Next base: position 151,689 of record NZ_JBSKHT010000012.1, on the reverse strand, counting down.
TCGAAGAGGTCAAGCAGGTGCACGCGGTGGAGCAGGTCAACTTCGAACTGCGCGACGGCGAAACCTTGGGTCTGGTGGGCGAGAGTGGCTGCGGCAAATCCAGCACCGGCAAGGCGCTGATGAACATGATCGATTTCGACGGCAGCGTGAAGCTGGCCGGTAAAGAGCTGAACGGCTTGCAGGGCGCTGATCTGCAGGCCGTGCGCCGAGACATCCAGATGGTGTTTCAAGACCCGTATGCGGCGCTCAATCCGCGCAAGACCATTTTCGAACTCGTCGGCGAGCCGCTGCTGATTCACGACAAGATGCCCGACAAACTTCGGCAGGAGCGCGTTGCTGAACTGCTGCATCAAGTGGGTATGCCTGCCGACGCCATGCAGCGTTATCCCCACCAGTTTTCCGGCGGCCAGCGGCAGCGCATCTGTATTGCACGGGCGTTGGCGCTGAACCCGAAAGTGATCATCGCCGATGAGTCAGTCTCGGCGCTGGACGTGTCGGTGCAGGCGCAGGTGCTGGATTTGCTCGAATCACTGCAAAAGCAGCACGGCCTGAGCTACCTGTTTATCTCCCACGACATGGCGGTGGTGGAGCGAATTTGCCATCGTGTGGCCGTGATGTACGGCGGCCAGATCGTCGAAATCGGCCCCCGCGATCAAGTGCTGCACAACCCGCAGCACCCGTACACCAAGCGTTTGCTCAGCGCCGTGCCGCTGCCGGATGTCGACCGCAAACGTGACTTCAAGGCACTGCTTCAAGAGTTCGAACAACCCAGCCCGATCAAAGCCAAAGGCTTCGTGGTGCCGCAGCAGCAATTCAAAGCGCTGGGGGAGGGGCATTGGGTGGCGGTGTAACACAAACCCTGTAGGAGCAAGGCCGCGCGACGTCACCAATCCTGTTGGAGCGAGGCTTGTCCGCGAAGCTTACGATGGGGATTGCCGGATATACCGCATTGATCTTTTCGCCGGACCTGAATTACTCCAACGAAGACTTCGACCACAATGCATTCACATTCCCGATTCCCCAATCCTGCGCCAGCTCGAACTTCACGATGGCGTCCTCTACATCTGGATGCGCAAGATCGATCACTTTGTGCTCGATACGAGCGCGGGTGCGGCTGGACATGAACACCTTTACTTTGGGTTGCAATAGCGATTTTGTGCCCTGTTCGACCACTACTCCCAGCCGGTCACTCTTCAAGCGAACCAGCGCGCCGACCGGGTAAATACCCACGGTTTTGACGAAGTGCTGAAAGATCGTCTCGTCGAAATGTCCCTTCCACGAGGCCATTTCCCGAATCGAATGTGCTGCGTCCCAACCCTTCTTGTACGGGCGCTCCGATGTCACCGCGTCATACACATCGCAGATTGCGCCCATTTTGGCGAACAGGCTGATTTGATCGCCGGTCAAGCCGTGTGGGTAACCCGTGCCATCAATCTTCTCGTGGTGATGCAGGCAAACGTCCTTCACAAGGTCGGTCACTTGCTGGTTTTCCTGAAGAATCTTCAGCCCGGCCTCCGGGTGATATTTCATCGCCTGAAATTCATCCACCGTCAGCCGGTCAGGCTTATTGAGGATGGCGCTGGAAATCATCATTTTGCCGACATCGTGCATCAGCCCTGCCACCCCCGCTTCACGCACTCCCTCTTCGGGAAGGTCCATCTGTCGTGCCAGCGCAACCATCAACGCGCAAACCGCCACCGAATGCATATAGGTGTATTCGTCCGAGGACTTCAAACGAGACAGGCTGATCAGCGCATGGGGATGGCGCATCACCGAGTTCGAGATTTCTTCCACTATCAGATCGACGTCTGCCAGGTGGATGGCGAGGCCCAGCTTGGCATCGGTAAACATCGCCATCACGGCAGCTTTCGCACGGCCGCAGATCAGGCTGGCGCGAGCCAGTTCTTCGCTCATGCTGGCCGGCGATGTGTCGATCGTTATTGGCTGGGCGGGCGAGGCTTTTGACGCCGAGGAAATGTCGGGGCGCAGGCCCTGGCCGATGTCAATCCACACTTCGGCCGTTGATGATTGCTGGATACGTTCAAGGATGGCGGGGTCTTGCAGCAACGATTCGACGTTGGATATCCAGAATGGATCATCTACCCACGGGCGGCAGAATTTGTGGACGTACATGCCAAGCGTCAGATCGGATACCAGAATTTTTTTTATCATTAGGTGGCTCTACCGACAGTTGATCAATTCGTCGCTGATCAATCACTCAACGACAAAGGCGGAAAACGCACAGGCCTTGCCTGGCCGCTGGGTTCAAGCGTCGAATCGACATCGGTAAACCTCACGCACATCGAGCGCGCGTTAATTTCATAGCGCCACTATAAGGTGGGCCATATTGAAAAAGCTATGTGCCTTCGTCTGACTGTATCGGCGGTTGAGCGTTGAGTGTGAGGACTATGTTCCTGCAATGGTGGCCGCGTGTCGGTCGCCTCGCCATTGTTCAGGTGCCGTTAAGGAATTTTCCCCTAATGTCGTGCTCTAAACGCGCAGATGGCCACGTGCTTTGGTTCGTTGGCCGCGCGAAGAAAATTGTGCCGCACAAAGCAAAAATCAGGAGCTGCCTTCATGTTGAATTCTCGCCGTTTGATCCTTGCCGCTACGGCCATCGCCATGCTTTCCGGCTGCGCGACGTCGTCCAATCCCTACGATAACCAAGGGCAAGCCCAGAATTCCGGCGGTGTCAGCAAAACAGCGAAATACGGTGGTTTGGGTGCCTTGGCCGGTGCGGTGGCGGGGGCTGCCATCGACCATAACAACCGTGGCAAAGGCGCATTGATTGGCGCTGCTGTCGTTGGCGCAGGCGCTGCCGGTTATGGTTACTACGCAGACAAACAAGAAGCCGCGTTGCGCGCGAGCATGGCCAACACTGGCGTTGAAGTGCAGCGTCAGGGCGATGTGATCAAACTGGTCATGCCGGGCAACATCACTTTCGCAACCGACTCTTCCGCAATTGCCAGCAGCTTCTATTCCCCGCTGAACAACCTGGCTGGTTCGCTCAAGCAGTACAACCAGAACGTGATCGAGATCGTCGGCTACACCGACAGCACCGGCAGCCGTCAGCACAATATGGACCTGTCGCAGCAGCGTGCGCAGAGCGTCGCGACTTACCTGACTTCCCAGGGTGTCGACAGTTCTCACTTATCGGTGCGCGGTGCAGGGCCTGATCAGCCGGTGGCCAGCAACGCCGATGTTAATGGCCGTGCGCAGAATCGCCGGGTTGAAGTCAACTTGAAGCCGATTCCGGGTCAGGAATATCAGCAACAGCAGTAATTGCGCCGCTTCAAATCAAAAAAGCCCCGAACTCAAATTCGGGGCTTTTCGCATTTTAATGCCGAGCGCTTTTCCGTGGGAGCGGACCTGTCCGCGAATGCTATGTCTGAACCGCTAAACATGTGGCGAATGTACTAGCCTCTTCGCGGACAGGTCCGCTCCCACGGGGAAGGTGCAGATATCCTACAGATGCTGCTCATGCATCTTGCCCAGCAACACATCCTTCTCTTCCCACAGCCGATTGATCCACTGCTGAAACTCCAATCGGTATTCGCCGTTCTGGTCGTAACTCTTGCCGATGAATTGCGGCGGGATTTTGATTTCCTCAAAATGCGCAACCACCTCATTGACGTTGCCGCACAGCAGATCCCAATAGCCGGTATGCCCACCTGGATAGTGGATTGTGACGTTGACGATGGACTCCAGCTGCTCGCCCATGGCATCCAGCACGAACGCAATCCCGCCGGCTTTAGGCTTGAGCAGGTATTTGAACGGCGATTGTTGTTCGGCGTGCTTGGCCTTGGTGAAGCGCGTGCCTTCAACGAAGTTGAAAATCCCTACAGGGTTATTGCGAAACTTCGCGCAGGTGCGGCGGGTGGTTTGCAGGTCCTTGCCTTTCTTTTCCGGGTGTTTGGCCAGATACGCCTTGGTGTAGCGTTTCATGAACGGGAAGCCCAGCGCCCACCAGGCCAGTCCGATCACTGGCACCCAGATCAACTCCTGCTTGAGAAAGAACTTCAGCGGGCGGATTTTGCGGTTGAGGATGTACTGCAACACCATGATGTCGACCCAGCTTTGGTGGTTGCTGGTCACCAGATATGAGTGCTGATAGTCCAGCCCCTCAAGCCCGGTCACGTGCCACTTGGCGTGGTCCATCAGGTTCATCCATGCCTTGTTGTTGCTGATCCAGGCTTCGTGGATGTGGCTCATCAGCCAGTCGGTAAACTTCTGCGCAGCGGGGAAGGGCAGGCACAGCTTGAAGATGGCGACGATGAACAGCGGCGTGCAGCAGACGATGGTGTTGAGTGCCAACAGCAGCGAGGCAATGACGCCGCGCAAAGGGGCAGGCAGGAAATCCATAGTGGGTCAGGCTCCAGGAAAGACCGATGCCGCCGGTGCAGTTCCGGCGGCGTTATTGTGAGGGGTGAATGTGTCAGACAAGGTTTGCCGCCTGAATGGCCGTCAGCGCGATGGTGTAGACGATGTCGTCCACCTGAGCGCCCCGTGGCAGATCATTCACCGGCTTGCGCAGGCCTTGCAGCATCGGGCCCAGGCTCACGCAGTCGGCACTGCGCTGCACCGCTTTGTAGGTCGTGTTGCCCGTATTGAGATCGGGGAACACAAACACGTTAGCGCGGCCCGCCACCAGACTGTCGGGTGCCAGTTGCCGGGCGACGTTTTCATTGGCCGCGGCGTCGTATTGCAACGGCCCGTCGATCAGCAGGTCACGCTGGGTTTCCCTGGCCAGTTGCGTGGCTTCGCGCACCTTTTCCACTTCCTCGCCACTGGCTGAATTGCCGCTGGAATAGCTGATCATCGCTACCCGTGGCGAGATACCGAACGCCACGGCAGAGTCAGCGCTTTGCACCGCGATTTCCGCCAGCTCACTGGCTGTCGGGTGCGGGTTCATGATGCAGTCGCCGTAGACCAGCACTTGCTCAGGGAACAGCATGAAGAACACCGACGACACCAGCGTGCAGCCGGGCGCGGTCTTGATCAGTTGCAGGGCTGGGCGAATGGTATTGGCGGTCGAGTGAATCAGCCCTGACACCAGCCCGTCGACCTCGTCGAGTGCCAGCATCATGGTCCCGATCACCACCGGATCTTCCAGTTGCTGCTCGGCCATCGGCGCGTTGAGGCTCTTGCTCTTGCGCAGTTCTACCATCGGCGCCACGTAGCGCTCACGGATCAGATCCGGATCGAGAATCTCCAGCCCTGGCGGCAGTTCGATGCCTTGGGCGCGGGCGACGGCTTGCACGTCTTCGGGTTTAGCCAGCAACACGCATCGAGCAATGCCACGCGCCTGACATATGGCCGCCGCTTGCACGGTCAATGGTTCGGCGCCTTCGGGCAGCACGATGCGCTTATTCGCCGCTTGCGCGCGCTGAATTAGCTGATAGCGGAACACCGCAGGCGACAGACGTAGCTCGCGCGGCGTGCCGCAACGCTGATGCAGCCAGTTGGCGTCAAGATGACTGGCGACGAAGTCGGTGATGATCTCGGCGCGCTCGCGGTCGTCGATGGGGATTTCTTTGTTCAACTGATTGAGCAGCATAGCGGTGTCGTACGAGCCGGTGCTGACCGACAAAATCGGCAATCCGGCCTGCAACGCGCCCCGGCACAGGTCCATGATGCGCGGGTCGGGCAGGGTGTCGCTGGTCAGCAGAAGGCCGGCCAGTGGCACGCCGTTCATGGTCGCCAGGCTGACGGCCAGAATGATGTCATCGCGATCGCCGGGGGTAACCACCAGCACGCCAGGCTTTAGCAATTGCAGGGTGTTGAGCACAGTGCGCGCGCAGATGATGATTTTCGACATGCGGCGCTGTTCGTAATCGCCGGCGTTGATGACCTGCGCGCCCAGCAGTTCTGCCACGTCGCGGGTGCGCGGCGCGTTCAGATCGGCCTGGAAAGGAATACAGCCCAGCAAGCGAAAGTCACCGCTGCGCAACAACGGCGAGTGTTCCTTGAGGCGCGCTGCGAACGCTTCCATCGTCTCGTCGGTGCGCACTTTATTAAGGATCACGCCGAGGACTTTCGGGTCTTTCGGGCCGCCGAACATTTGCGCCTGCAACTCGACGCGACCCGAGAGCTCGGTCAGCACTTCGTTTTCCGGTGCCGACACCAGAATCACGTCGGCGTCCAGGCTCTTTGCCATGTGTAAATTGACGCGCGCTGCATAGCTGGCGCTGCGGGTCGGGACCATGCCTTCGACGATCAGCACGTCTTTGCCGACCGCGGCCTCTTGATAAAGATTGATGATTTCTTCGAGCAGTTCGTCCAGCTGGCCGTCGCCGAGCATGCGCTCCACATGCGCCAATGCCAGTGGCTTGGGCGGTTTCAGGCCGTGGGTACGGGCGACCAGCTCGGTGGAGCGCTCGGGGCCGGTATCGCCCGGATGAGGCTGGGCAATGGGTTTGAAGAAGCCGACTTTGAGACCGGCACGCTCAAGCGTGCGGACCAGCCCCAGGCTGATGGACGTCAAGCCCACACCAAAATCGGTGGGCGCGATAAAAAAAGTCTGCATGCGGGCTTCTCGAATTGAGCAGTGCAAGGGCCGTGGCGTCTGTCGCCAGTGAGTCGACCGGAGAAAACAGGACGCTGTTCAATCGCAGCGTCTCAACGGGGCACAAGGTTATCGTTATCTGCCTCGCGCGCACACCAGCCACAGTGAAAGCCGTGACCTATTTTTTTCTGCCGCGTGAGGGGATCGAGCACCCATTCGCGTGATTGCCAAGGCGGTGAGTGGCGCACGTGCTGGGTGTGTCCGCAGGACAGCTCAACGATCCAGTGGCCTTGCTCATCCTGACGAAAGCCGATGATCGTTGAGCCTGCGCTCTGCGCCGGGGAGTTTTCCAATCGGGGCCGTCCGTCTGAGTTGCGTTCGCTTTCGCGCGAGGGCTTGGTTAAACTTGCTCGTTCTTAACTCTTTAGCAAAAGGTCTTGCCCCATGCCGATCGCCGCCAACAAGGCTGTCTCCATTGACTATACCCTGACCAATGACGCTGGTGAGGTCATCGACAGTTCTGCCGGCGGCGCGCCGCTGGTGTACCTGCAAGGCGCAGGCAACATCATCCCGGGTCTGGAAAAGGCACTGGATGGCAAGAATGTCGGTGATGAGCTGAAAGTCGCCATCGAGCCAGAAGATGCCTACGGCGAATACTCCGCCGAACTGGTTAGCACCCTGAGCCGCACCATGTTCGAAGGTGTCGACGAACTGGAAGTCGGCATGCAGTTCCACGCATCTGCTCCGGATGGTCAGATGCAGATCGTTACCATCCGCGATCTGGACGGCGACGACGTCACTGTCGACGGCAACCACCCGCTCGCCGGTCAGCGTCTGCACTTCGACGTCAAGATCGTTGATATTCGTGATGCCAGCCAGGAAGAAATCGCACACGGTCACGTGCACGGCGAAGGCGGCCACCACCACTGATTTGTACTGCTAAGCTCAGATAGCTGGCCAGGCGTCCTCGAAGGATTCGCGAAAACGCTTTTCGTTTTTGGGTCCGACAGGGCGCCTTTTTCGGCCGATGGCGTTTTTTGTATGGTGAGCAGAGGAGTTCGTCATGAGTATATTTCACGACCTGAAATTAAAAGCTCTGGATGGCCAGGAACTGCCTCTCGCGCCGCTTAAAGGCAAAGTGGTTCTAGTAGTCAATGTGGCGTCCAAGTGTGGTCTGACACCGCAATACGCCGCACTCGAAAACCTCTATCAAAAGTACAAGGACAAGGGCTTCAGCGTCTTGGGCCTGCCTTGTAATCAGTTCGCGGGCCAAGAGCCGGGTACTCAGGAAGATATCCAGACTTTTTGTTCGCTCAATTACGGCGTGACCTTCCCTCTGGGCGACAAGCTCGAAGTCAACGGCCCGCACCGTCACTCGCTGTATCGACTGCTGGCTGGTGAAGGTGCCGAGTTCCCGGGCGATATCACCTGGAACTTCGAAAAATTCCTCGTGGGTCAGGACGGTCGTGTCCTTGCCCGATTTTCGCCGCGCACCGCACCGGATGATCCTGCGATCATCACTGCAATCGAGAAAGCGCTGCATTGATTGATCGGTAAAATACCGTTGGAGCGGGGCTTGCCCGCGAAGTTGGCTCCTCGGTTTGTCTGATACCCCGCGTCGTTCTCTTCGCGGGCAAGTCGCAATGCCGCCCACTCGCACCAACAGGATCGGTGTTGCTGGGAGCCAGTTCGGCGTCTGCACGATGGCGGTCTATACAGCTCAGCGTTGTTTTTACCCGCTTCTTTGCCTTAATCACTCCAATCAATAGTGCTGTTACCCTCCCAATCTCCGGCTCTATCCTCCGTAGTCTGAAATTCGACCTGATGCACGAGGACGCTCGCATGCCCGTAAAAGCCTTGTTCAAACCTTTCCATCTGGGCAGCCTGCAATTGCCTTCGCGCGTTGTCATGGCGCCGATGACGCGCTCGTTCTCACCTGGCGGCGTGCCCAATTCCAAAGTGATCGAATATTACCGTCGCCGGGCAGCGGCTGGCGTGGGCCTGATCATCACCGAAGGCACCACTGTCGATCACAAGGCTTCCAACGGCTATCCGAACGTGCCGCAGTTCTTTGGCGAGGCGCCGCTTGCTGGCTGGAAGAAGGTGGTTGATGCAGTGCATGCCGAAGGCGGCAAGATCGTCCCGCAGTTATGGCACGTCGGCGCCGTTCGCCGCTTGGGCACCGAACCTGACGGCGCAGTGCCGGCTTACGGCCCGACTGAAAAACTCAAAGACGGCAATGTCGTGATTCACGGTATGACCAAAGCGGACATCGATGACGTTATCTCTGCCTTCGCCCAAGCCGCGAAAGATGCACAATCCATTGGCATGGACGGCGTGGAGATCCACGGCGCACACGGCTACATCGTTGATCAGTTTTTTTGGGATGGCACCAATCAGCGCACAGATGAATACGGCGGCAGTCTGGCCAATCGCTCGCGTTTCGCGATCGAGTTGATTGAGGCGGTGCGGGCAGCCGTCGGCCCTGACTATCCGATTATCTTCCGCTTCTCTCAATGGAAGCAGCAGGACTACAGCGCCCGCCTGGTGCAGACGCCTGAAGAGCTTGATGCGTTTCTCAAACCGCTGTCCGACGCTGGCGTAGACATTTTCCACTGCTCGACACGGCGTTTCTGGGAGCCAGAGTTCGAGGGATCTGATCTGAATCTCGCCGGCTGGACACGTAAGCTCACCGGCAAACCGACCATTACTGTCGGCAGTGTCGGACTGGATGGCGAGTTTCTGCAGTTCATGGTCAATACCGACAAAGTTGCTCAGCCCGCCAGCCTGGAAAACCTGCTGCACCGGCTGGCTAATGATGAGTTCGATCTGGTGGCGGTGGGTCGTGCGCTGTTGGTCGACCCGGACTGGGCGGTCAAGGTACGCGACGGTCGCGAGCACGATATTCTGCCTTTCAGCCGTGACGCGCTGACACGGCTTGATTGATTGAAGGCCTGAGCATCACGACGGTCGTGGTTCTCAGCGCTGGACATGGCCCATTGCGGGCATTTCACGGATCTCGATCACTGAACGCAGCTGCTTTTCAAACAACTCGACAATCGCCGGCCAGCCCTGATGGCTGGCGTGCTGCCGCGCGTTCAAGCGCACGCGCCGCAGGGTTTCGCGATCCTCCAGCATCCAGCAAGCGGCATCGATGAAACCCTCCTCATCGCCCGGCATCGCTACGGCGCCATTGTGACCATGCCGAATGTGCTGCGCGGCGGCCGCTTCGTCATACGCCACCACGCCCAAACCTGACGCCAGCGCCTCCATGACCACATTGCCAAAGGTATCGGTCAGGCTCGGGAATAGAAAAACATCGCCGCAGGCGTAATGCGCCGCCAAGGCCTCGCCACGCTGGATACCGCAGAACACCGCATCGGGCAATTGCTGCTCAAGGGATAATCGCTGCGGGCCATCACCAATGACGATCAACTTGAGTCTCTTGTCGGGATAGGTGTTTGTCAGCGCATCGAAAGTGGGCTTGAGCAACTGCAGGTTTTTCTCCGGTGCCAGTCGACCGACGTGCAGCAGTGCGATGTCGTCCGGTGCCAGCCCCCAGCTCTCGCGCAGCAGATTTGAGCGTTTGGAGGGGTGGAACAGTTGGCTGTCGACACCGCGCGACAGCAGTTCCAGTCGTTCGAAGCCACGTCGTTCCAGTTCCGCTTTTTGACTCAGACTTGGCACCAGCGTTGCGTCAGAACGGTTGTGGAACCAGCGTAGATAATGGGTCAGCGCGCGTGCGAGAAACCCCAGTCCGTACTGCGAAGCATACTGTTGAAAGTTGGTGCTGAAGCCGCTGACCGTCGCAATCCCGAGCCGCCGTGCTGCGCGCAATGCGCATAAACCCAGCGGGCCCTCGGTGGCGATATACAAAACGTCCGGTCGGCTGCGCTTCCAGCGGCGCAGCAACTTGTGCATCGAGGATTGCCCCCACTGCAAGCCCGGATAACCCGGAATCGGCCAGCCACGGCACAACATCACCTCATCTCCGGCATTGCCCGGCTTATCGCCGCCCTGCCTTGGGCGCACCACCTCGACCTGATGGCCCCGCAAACGCAACCCGTCGCACAGCCGACTCAGGGTATTGGCTACGCCATTGATCTCAGGTGCGAAGGTTTCTGTCACTAGCGTGATATGCAGGGGTTTGCTCATGACTGCGAGTTTCGAGGGCCTCGGTTGCGCTTGTGTGGCGGTTGGGTGATGGATTTGTGACGGTCAATAATGTTTTCGTCCACAAGCCTTACTCTGAAGCCGTGTTTGGCTAGTGGAGTTCCTACATATAATTGCTTGCGTCTTATGGTCCTGTAAGAGAAGTCTGAATATTTAAAGTTGCCATGCTTAGGGGGTGACCGCGATCTCGTTCTGAATAACGTCACGGTTACCGGTGACGGGCAAATGCTCGTTAGATGATAACTTGCGAGTATGCCGAGTATGACTCGGATACTCTTAAAAAATTCAGGACAATAAAAATGAAAGACTATAAAAAGTTGAACGGTATCCTCTCGTCTGGAGCAATGCTGGCTGTGGCGTTTTTAATATCCCAAACTGCAGTCGCAGGAAGCTATAACTCCTCTGCTCATCTGCCTACCCTACATTCCAAAGGATATGTGTATGTTGCTCATATACCTGTTCCTGCGAGACCTCGTAACGGTTTACTAATCAAGAGCGTATCCTGGAACTGGAATGTCCATGGTTGGCCACGAGGGTTGCAGGTCCAACTGTGCCAAGGCAAGACAAGATGTATTGACGTTTCTCGACAGCGAACAGGTTCTACCACCGCTTACAACGGACACCACTTGCCAGAACCTTTTTTCTACGAGCTAAAGATTTCGGGGGTAGGGCCTATGCCCGTGGCTGGGCTCTTGGGTAGGCTGACCGTTAACTGGTGATTATCTTCGCACTCACTCACTGAGGAGAGTGAGTGCGTTTCTGATTTTATAGCGCCAGCATGTTTTTAAATGCCAGTGGCATTGAGTCTTGAAACTCAAATATTTTTTCGAGTATTTCTACGGGCGTTGTGCCCTTATTTTTTTCGGAATTGTACAGGTGCGTGCACCGCTCCTGCATGGCTTGACTTATTTTCGCAAAATAAGCTTCAGTTTTTGGGGTGACTAGCTCGCCCGTTGCGGAGTAACGAATATTAGGCCTGTCAGATACATCTAATAGCGCATGAGCTAGAGAGTTGTGGGCGTAGCCGAATGCTAATTTTTCGGCTTCCTCTGGATCTGATTTTGCGGCTTTGAGCATATAGTCTCTTTCCTGCAAACGCTCGGCAACTCGCAATTTTTTTTGTTCGATTTGCTCCTGCTCAAATGTACTTTTAATAATATTTCCGAAGTTGTTGGTGTTGTCTCCGTCACTTCGGTATCGGTCCGTCAACGATGTCTTGGTTGTGTTCGATGTAGGATCAGTGGCATTTATATTCATACTAACTCCCTGGGGTCGTTATTCAGTGACGCGTAAACTCGCACTCGATGCCTAGTGAGCGCTTCCCACCGCAAATGGCACGAGCCGTGACTTGCCGATCTTCTCCAGCGCGGCGGCCTTTGGTGCGTAGATCGTTTCGACCGGATTAAGACTTCTCAGCTCCATGGATGACCGCGGGCTGACGAGGCGGGTGAGGGCGGCAGGTTGGGGCGTGACTATGTTTTTATCTGCGTGCTTTGCAGTTTCGACGGCTTCACCCAGCGCCTGAATGAACTTTGTCGAGCGAGGATCCACCTTGCGCTCCAGATAAGCGGGTGGGTTTTTGATGGATTGAGTAGTGTTGTTCACTTCCATGGCAATCAAGACTCCTGAGGATAAACGCTGGCCTGCGAACAGCGTTCACAGGCATTTGCTCTCTCGAATGAGGCTTGTTGATGGTTGCTTAGGTGAGGCGTGGGATGTGCGGAAGACTGCTGTAGGACGGGTCCTGATTTTCGGAGCGGCGCTGATGAGCCAGTTCACTCGACACATCGCAATCGCAGCCTTCGGCGGCGGCTACAAGTTACTGTTTTCGCCTATTCATGTAGGAGATTCCCCCCGTCGTGGAGACGCCGCGCTGTCGCGAAGCAAACACTGATCCTGTTGGAGCGAGGCTTGCCCGCGAAGCTAACGACGCGGGGCATTAGACTAGCCGAGGCGCGAACTTCGCGGGCAAGCCTCGCTCCAACAAGTGATCTGTCACCATTCAATCAACGACATACTTGATGTTTGATGAGAGTGCGCTTGCTCGCGATCGCGCTAGATCAATTACATAGAGGGCGACTGGCCTGACTCCATCGCGGGCAATCGCGCTCCTACAAAGCAGTTCTTATTTGAGCTGCTGGACCTTCGCCAACTGCGTCTCCGCCCCGCGCTCCCTGACCCAAAACAGCGTCGCGCCAGCCACTGCAGCCGGCATCATCAGGATGTTGACCACCGGGATCAGCAGCACCAGATACACAATTCCGCCAAAGCTCAGGCTCTGCCAGCGTTTGGCGCGAAGCCAGGCGAGCATATCTTGCCAGCTCATTTTGTGGTTGTCGGCAGGGTAGTCGATGTACTGGATGGCCATCATCCATACCCCGAACAGCAGCCAGAGCGGCGCGGCGATGATGTTTACTGCCGGGATCCACGACAGGATGAACAGCCCGATGGCCCGTGGCAGGAAATAGCCCAGTTTGCGCATCTCCCGGCTGAGGGTGCGGGGGACCATTTCGACTAGCTCGCCCCAACTGAAGGCCGGGAAATCGTCTGTGCCACGGATTACCACTTCAACCTTCTCCGCGAGAAATCCGTTAAATGGCGCGGCAATGACGTTGGCGATCATGGTGAAGGTAAAGAACACCATCAGAATCACCAGCACCACGAACAGCGGCCAGAGGATGTAGTTGAGGAAACTCAACCAGCTCGGCAGCGTGGGCATGAAGGCGTCGACCCACATTTCGAACTGATGGCCCGCCAGGTAAATCAGCCCGGCGAACAGCACGAGATTGATCGTGAGCGGCAATAGCACGAACAGTCGCAGGCTGGGACTGAGTACCAGTTTCAGGCCTTCGCGCAGGTATTGCGGGCCAGACAGAGCAGGTGCAGGCATGGTGGCATCCAGACAGGGGAACGCGCCGACCTTACCGGCTTTGCTGTTCGGTTGAAAGAGACCTCTGGCTACCGGGAAGTCTGCCTAAGCCAGGTGGTTCTACAGGCCACGGCTGACATGCACCCAGCCGTGCGGCCGACATTCCCAGAAACAAACCAGCCTCGCAAACGTCTATTCACCTGATTGAGCCCAGCGCTCGTCGGGATAGGCGCTGGCTATGGGCTGGATTGCAAAACGAAATTTCCTTAAATCATCCTGGCCCGATAAGCTTGCCGCCAATTTGTACCGTTGCTGCTCTGTTGCCTGCAGCTTCCAATTTTCAGGATCAGCGTGTTAACGGCCTTCCCCAAGTGCTAATGCCGATCCTTTTTATCCCGCCGGTGCGCCGGTTTCCCGACCTTGCGTCACGAAGGCCGGTTGATAGGAGTGTGTCATGTCCGATTCACGTCATTCCCGAGTGATTATTCTTGGCTCCGGCCCTGCCGGTTACAGCGCTGCGGTATACGCCGCTCGCGCCAACCTCAAGCCACTGCTGATCACGGGTATGCAGGCTGGCGGTCAACTGACCACCACCACCGAAGTCGACAACTGGCCCGGCGACCCCCATGGCTTGACCGGCCCGGTGCTGATGGAGCGCATGCGTGAACACGCAGAGCGTTTTGAAACCGAGATCGTGTTCGATCACATCAACGCAGTGGATCTGGCCGGTAAACCGTTCAGCCTCAAAGGCGACAACGGCACCTACACCTGCGATGCATTGATCATCGCAACCGGCGCCAGCGCGCGTTACCTTGGGCTGCCGTCCGAGGAAGCGTTCATGGGCAAAGGCGTGTCGGCCTGCGCGACCTGCGACGGTTTCTTCTATCGCAACAAGCCAGTGGCAGTGGTCGGTGGCGGCAATACAGCCGTGGAAGAGGCGCTGTACCTGGCCAATATCGCGAGCAAAGTAACGCTGGTTCACCGTCGCGAGACCTTCCGCGCCGAGAAGATCCTGATCGACAAGCTGCATGCGCGGATTGCCGAAGGCAAGATCGAGCTCAAACTCAACGCCACGCTGGACGAAGTGCTGGGCGACAACATGGGCGTGACCGGTGCACGTCTGAAGAACAACGACGGCAGCTCCGACGAACTGAAGGTTGACGGCGTGTTTATCGCCATCGGCCACACGCCAAACACCTCGCTGTTCGATGGCCAGTTGGCGTTGAAAGACGGCTACATGGTCGTTCAAGGCGGTCGTGAAGGTAATGCGACGGCCACCAGCGTTGAAGGTGTGTTTGCAGCTGGCGACGTGGCTGACCACGTTTACCGTCAGGCCATCACTTCAGCTGGCGCCGGTTGCATGGCAGCACTTGATGTAGAGCGTTATCTGGACGGGCTGGCGAACGTTTCGTTCTGATCGGCTTGTAGACATGAAAAAACCGGCGTTGGCCGGTTTTTTTATTCCCGCAAAACCCCACGACATTTGTAGGAGCCAACTTGTTGGCGAGCCCGGACACTCGGTGTGTCAGTCAAATCGCCTCGCTAACAAGTTCGCTCCTACAGAAACAGTCAGGCTTTGCGCGTCAACGGCTCGGCACTGAACGTCACGCCGGCCAGCCCGGTTGCCATCAACGCACGGATATTGCCGTGGTCGCTTCCTTCGGGTGTCGCTTGCACCGATCGGTAATGTTCACCGAACGCCAGCAACGCTTCTTCGTCATCCAAACCTTCCAGCAGGGCCAGGCCCAACGTCTTGCATGAGCCCTCGTTCTGCCGGGCAGCGTTTTCCACATGCCCGTTGCTGAACGCCTGCGGCTGATAGTCGTAATGCTCGGTCACGAACGCCAGAGTGTCGGCGAACGCATGTTCGCCGCTGCGCAGGCTGGCGCGCAGGGTATTGAGGTCAGTCATGCTTTTGTTCCTTGGCGAACGCCGCTTGCTGCTCGGTGCTGGCTTCTTTCTGGTAGGTGGCTTTCCACTCGCTGTACGGCATGCCGTAAACCACTTCGCGGGCGTCATCGAGGCTGATATCGATCTGCTTTTCGTCTGCTGCGGCCTTGTACCATTTGGACAAGCAGTTACGACAGAAACCGGACAGGTTCATCAGGTCGATATTCTGGACGTCTTTGCGGCTGTCCAGGTGCGCGACCAGACGGCGAAAGGAAGCGGCTTCGAGTTCGAGGCGTTCTTGATCGGTCATGGGAAGACTCTGTGTGGAAAATGATGGAGCGGATGATAAGAGTGCCGGGCGAAGCGGGCAACGATCAGTGGCTGCTTACTGACCTGTGGGAGGGAGCTTGCCGCGATGCAGCGAATCAGTCGACAGTGCCGTCATAGACGAACGGCTATCGCGGGCAAGCGCGCTCCTACATCAGCATAAACTTAGCGCGCGGCAGCGAGGGTAATGGACACCGACTCTGCAAACCGCAGGGCGTGAGGCTTATCGACTTCGACTTCGGCGTATTGCACGGCCTCATGGCTCATCACCAAGTCCAGCACCTCTTGGGTCAGGCGCTCAAGCAATGCAAAGCGGTTGCTTTCAACGTGCTGGATGATGGCTTTGGTGATAGTGCGGTAATTGAGCGCGTGATCGATGTCGTTGTCGCGCACCGCTTCCTGCGCGGCGTACTCGATCGTCAGATTGATCAGCACGTCCTGTTTGTTGAGGATTTCGTCTTCATTGATCCCGATAAACGTGCGCAGACACAGGTCTTTGACCCGAATACGCGCGGTGCCTGGTTCAAGTCTTGCCATGGACTAATTACTCCGTCCGATCAGTTGCAAAAATTCCATCCGGGTATTGGTCTGGTCGCGAAAGGCGCCCAGCATGACAGACGTGTTCATTGTCGAATTCTGCTTCTCGACGCCGCGCATCATCATGCACATGTGTTGCGCTTCGATCACCACAGCGACGCCAGCGGCGTTGGTCACTTCCTGGATGGCGTCGGCGATTTGCCGGGTCAGGTTTTCCTGGATTTGCAGGCGGCGGGCAAACATGTCGACCACTCTCGCAATCTTGGACAGCCCCAGCACCTTACCGGTCGGAATATAGGCCACATGGGCCTTTCCAATAAATGGCAGCAAGTGATGTTCGCACAGTGAATACAGCTCGATGTTTTTGACGATCACCATCTCGTCGTTATCGGAGGCAAACAGCGCGCCGTTGACGATCTCTTCGATCGATTGATCGTAACCATGACACAGGTATTGCATGGCTTTGGCCGCGCGTTTGGGTGTGTCCAACAGGCCTTCGCGGTCCGGGTCTTCCCCCAGGCCCACGAGAATTTCACGGTAGTGCTGCGGCAGTGACAAAGTCATCAAAAGATCCTCGGGGCGGCTTACTTGACGTGCCGTCCACCGTTTACGGTCAGGGTGGTGCCGGTAACGTAGGGGTTGTCCAGCAGATAGCGCAGGCTTTGGTAAATGACCTCGGCGCCGGGTTCAATGCCCAGCGCGGATTTTGCCAGCGTGCGGGCGCGGTACGCCGCGTCGTCGTTGGGTTGAAACATGAGCATCGCCGGAGCAATGCCGTTGACCTTTATTTTGGGCGCAAACCGTGCAGCGAACGACAGCGTGAGGTTATCCAGCCCCGCTTTGCTGGCGCAGTAGGCAATGTGCTTGCTGCTGCCCTTGCGGGTGACGTCGTCACCGATATGGATAATGTCGGCCGTTTGCGAACGGTGCAACAAGTCCGCGCAATGCAGGTTGATCAGGTAGGGCGCCAGCATGTGGACGTTGAACATGCGCATGAACACGTCGCCCTCGTCCCCTTGCGTCTCGGCTAGCCATTGGGATGCGTTGTGCACGATGGCGCGCAGGCAATCGGTGTGGGTTTTCAGTTCAGCAATGAACGCCAGAATTGAGTCCTGGGATGAAAAGTCTCCATGAATCGCAATGGCCCCCAAATCCCGCAAACGCTGGATGCCGGGGCGATCGTTGCGGTAGCTGACGATCACGGCTTGGCCCTCGTCCAGCAAACGCTCGGCGCAATACAGGCCGACACGCTGGCTGGCGCCGGTGATCAGGACAGGGGCAGAGGAAGAAGCCATGAGCCGCTCGCGTGTCAGGAGGGAGTTGGAAGTGGTGGGATCTTGATGCTGATGTTTGGAGCGAGTGCGTTCATTGTGCCATCAGCAGGGCAGAAACCTGCTGGGAAGTTATACCAAGTGGCGGCGGCTGTACAACGGGCGGTGTTTCGCGTACGTCAGGTCAGGCCCCCTGTTGGAGCGAGGCTTGCCCGCGAAGGGCGGATTGCATTTCACAAATGCTGGATCGGAGCAGACAGCTTCGCGGGCAAGCCTCGCTCCAACAACCCCGAGGCGCTGCCCATATCTGGCATGTTAAGGCAAAGATCGTGGGCGCAGCCTTGACGCAGTTACCGGGTGGATGCCGGCTCAGAGATAACGGTGGGCGCCACCGGCGCAGGGTGCAACCAGGACGCCAAGAGATGCGTCGACAGCGGAATAAACCAGAACACCATCAGCGGCGTCAGAATCATCGTGCTGACCATGACGCGTGGGAGAAGCTCCAGCTGACCCAGCAAAGGCCCCAACCCGAAGTTGAAGATCAGCGACACCGGGAAGAAGGCCAGCCAGATCGCCACGGCCTGTTTCCAGCGAGGAGGGCGCTGACCGACGGCGCCAAACCAGCCGTCGATGCCTTTGACCCGATGTTCAGACGGCGCGGCGAAGAGCCCACTGCCGCGCACCAACCACGAGCGTCGTGACGCAGAATGCTCCCAGGCGTGCAGGGTGGCCTCATCGGCAAAGCGGAAAATAATCTGGAATTCGTCATCGTCGGGGGGCGGAGCAAGCACACCTGAGCCGAGATAACCGGGGAAGTCTGTAGCGAGCAGTTCGCCTTCATGCAGCCAGGCAATCAGTTCCTGATAGCGGCCATGGGCGACGCGACGGGCAACCATCAGCGTGACGGGTGAGGTAGACATTGTGTATCTCCGATAAACGAGTGAGGTTCCCGGGTAGGGAAATCACAGGGCGAAACGCCGGGGTGGTGGCGCTGCGTCAGCTTCGCTGGAAAAGCAAGCAAGGATTATTCCTGAAACATGCTGAAAAGCCAGAAGACTTTGTCCGACTTCACGCTTATATGCCGGACGGCGAAGGTACAATGCGCGCACTGCCCATGACTGATACCTGATCAATGACCGAGCTCCTGACCTATCACGCGGTTGCCCAAGCGCTGCAGCAGGAAGAACTTTTCCCGATACGTGAAGTGTCGCGCCTGACCGGTATCAACCCTGTGACGCTCAGGGCCTGGGAGCGTCGCTACGGGTTGATTCAGCCGACACGTACCGAAAGCGGCCATCGCCTTTATTCCCAGTCCGACATCGACGACGTTCGCAGCATTCTCGGCTGGATCGAGCGCGGCGTGGCCGTGAGCAAGGTTGGCAAGATTCTCGCCAAGGCCCACATGGCGCGGGCTGAAATCCAAACGGTTGAAAGCGACGTTGGCGCTGGCGAATGGGGTGAGTGGCAGACGCAGGTCCGGCGGGCCGTCAATGAATTCGACGAGCGCCGGCTTGAGCAGGTGTACGGCCAGATATTTTCCAGCTACCCGATTGTCCAGGTGTTTCAGGACATCTTGATGCCGGTCTGGCGCGAATTTACCTCCCATCACGATCAGTTCGGGCAGACCAGCGAATGGCTGTTCCTGGACACCTTTCTGCGCGCACGAACCTCGCAGCGTCTGCAGTTATCCAGCGTGAATGCCGAGAGACGAGTCGTACTGACTGCCATTCCCGGTCAGTGTCGTGAGCTTGAGTTGTGGGTGGCGGGATTGATGATGGGTACCGCCGACACGGCGATCATCGCGTTGGCGCCCGGCCAGCCGCTGGATGAGTTGAGCCTGGTGTGCGGCAAAATGAAGCCGGATGCGCTGGTCATCTTCTCCAATCACCCACCGACCGCCGATTTGGCCAAGCGTTTGGTACGGCTAGGATTGGGTCTTTATTGCCCGTTATTGCTGGCCGGCGAGGCAGCGGATATAGGTCAGGAAAGCCTCGAGGGTACGCAGGTTGCGTGCCTGGGCAGCGACGCGCTCGTCATGCGGCGGCGACTGCAGCAGTTTTTGGCGGACCGGTTGGATAGCTGATAGCGCGCAATCTGTAGGAGCGAATTCATTCGCGAGACGATCTTGCAGGCATCACCCTCTCATCAACGACAACCCACCCTCGCGAATGAATTCGCTCCTACAGGGATTAGAGGTGCATCGAAGGGTGGATTTTGCGGTGTTCCTGGAGGATGTACTGACGCAGCCGTTCGGTGTCTTCTTTGCCGTTCTGACTCAGGCGATACGCCGCAAGCCCATGTTCGGTCAAACGCTCGAAGGTGCCGCGAAGGGCGATGGGGGCCAGGCCGATCGGTGTGAACCAGGCCGAGAAGTACTTTGGGGGCTTGGTCTGCTTTCGGATTTCCAGCAGGATGCCTTTGAAGGAAATCTCATGAACCCATAATGCGGTCAGGGAACCTTTCTCGGTTTCCAGGGCAACGGGTTCGGTCAATATAAGGCGCCACGGACGTATTCGTGGACCTTCTTCAAAGATGCTGGGGGCGCCCAGTTCCAGATGCAACGCGTGGAATTCGTCTTCGACCAGATGCAGCGGGAAGGTCATCTGCTGATTGTCGAATTGTGCCTGGATGGTCACTTGTTCATGGGCGGCAAGTCGGGTCAGCAGGTCCTGAATCTGCACGCCACCATTAACCACCAGGCTGCGGGATTTGTCGCGCAGATTGAGGTTGGGGTTGTGCTGCATGTTCTGGATGAAATCCAGTTCATCCTGCGTGAGGATCGTGTCGCGCTGCATGGTCGAGCTCGATTAACCGGTTATTGAGAAAGCAGACAGTAAATTCCGTAACAGGTTGCTGCCATTCATCAGTCTAGACGCTGTGCTTCTTCAGATCGATGATTTCAAGCCGAGCTTGCTCCAGTTCAGCCTCCAGTTCGACAACTTTTTGCTGCGCCAGAACCTGCTCGGTGACGTCCTTCTGAATGCCAATGAAATACATCAGTTTTTCTGCATCGTTGAAGACCGGTGTGATTGACAGCTCATTCCAGAACGCTGTGCCATCCTTGCGATAATTTCGCAGCACCTGGCGACAGGGCCGAATGTTAATGATGGCTTCGCGAATCAACCCGAGTTCAGGCTGCTGACGGTCGTCGCCCTGCAGGAAACGACAGTCCTGATAAAGAATGTCGTCGCACGCGTACCCGGTCATCGCCTCAAATGCCTTGTTCGCATAAATCAGGATGTTGTCGTCACCTTCCTGTTCGGCAACGACGATTCCATCGTTGGACGCGTCGACCACCAACTGCAGCAATTTTGCACTGATCATGAAAAGCCTTCCGAGGCGGGTCGTGAGGTTGCATTCTAAGACATTGCGCCTTCCTGGGGCATAATGCCGGACGTTTTTACTCTGCCACAGGATTACGCAATGAAAGTCGCCATCCTTTCAGGATCTGTCTATGGCTCGGCCGAAGAGGTCGCCCGACACGCCGAAACCCTCATCAAAGCCGCAGGCCATGAAGTGCTGCACAACCCGCGCATCACTCTCGCTGCATTGCAGGCGTTCGAGCCCCAAGCTTTTCTGGTCGTGACTTCGACTACCGGGATGGGGGAATTGCCAGACAACATTCAGCCCATCTACTCGCAAATCCGTGACTTCTTGCCGGCGGTATGGCGGGGGATGCCGGGCGGGGTCATCGGTCTGGGTGACGCCAGCTATGGCGACACCTTCTGCGGTGGTGGCGAGCAGATGCGTGAGTTGTTCGCTGAACTGGGGGTGAGGGAAGTGCTTGAGATGCTGCGGCTGGACGCCAGCGAAACGGTCACGCCGGAAACAGATGCGGAGCCGTGGCTGGCTGACTTTCTTGAACGACTGCAGGCCTGAATCAGGCCTGGCATCGCACTGCATTAGGTATCAGGAGAAACCGATAATCGCCTTGGTTTCCAGATACTCCTCAAAGCCCTGGACGCCATATTCGCGGCCATTGCCCGAGCGCTTGTACCCGCCGAACGGTGCGGTGGGGTCCCACGCTGGGTAGTTCAGGTGAACTTGTCCGGCACGGATGCGCGCAGCGACTGCTCTTGCCAGATCAAGGTCCCGGCCCTGAACATGCGCGCCCAGGCCGTAAACCGTGTCATTGGCAATGGCGACCGCTTCATCGACAGTCTCATAGGCAATGATGCACAGCACGGGGCCGAAGATTTCTTCCTGTGCGATCCGCATGCCGGTGCTGACTTTGGAGAACACGGTCGGCCGGGCGTAAAAACCCTTCTCCTGACCTTCTACCCGGCCCGGACCGCCGCAAATCAGCTTTGCGCCTTCGCTCAGGCCCGCTTCGATCATCGCTTGCACCCGAGTGAACTGGGCCTGGTTGGCAATTGGACCCAGGACCGTATCTTCCGATTGGGGATCACCCACGACGATCGCATTGGCGGTTGCGGCAGCCAGCGCCTCGACCTCGGCCAGGTGGCTTTTCGGCACGATCATGCGGGTCGGGGCGCTGCACGATTGGCCGACATTGCGAAAGGCTGACATCACGCCTTGCGCGACGGCTTTGGGGAAATCAGCGTCGGGCAGCAGAATGTTCGGCGATTTGCCGCCTAGCTCCTGAGTCACCCGTTTAACCGTGACGGCAGCCGCCTGAGCGACCAGGGCGCCTGCGCGGTTGGAACCGGTGATGGAAATCATGTCCACATCAGGGTGAGCCGCCAACGCGCCGCCCACGTCCGGGCCACTTCCGTTCACCAAGTTGAACACCCCCGGCGGCAGCCCGGCGTCGTGCACTAACTGTGCGAATAACAGAGCGCTCAGAGGCGACAGCTCGCTGGGTTTAAGCACGACAGTGCAACCGGCGGCGATGGCGGGTGCGACTTTCGCAGTGATTTGATACAGCGGCCAGTTCCACGGCGTGATCAGCGCGCAGACGCCGATAGGTTCTCGGGCAATGGCTGTGCTGCCTTCGACAGTCTGAAAACGATAAGTGGATAGCAGGTCCCTGGCGACTCGCACGTGTTCGGCTGCGAACGGCACCTGCGCCGCGCGCGCCGAAGTGATCGAGGCGCCCATCTCCAGAGACACCGCCTGGGCCAACTCCTCTTTGCGCTCGATAATCAGGTCGTAGATTTTCCCCAGGAGCTGCGCCCGGGATTCGGCCGGGGTCGCGGACCAGTCCGGCAATGCAGCCCTTGCCGCCGACACGGCACGATCAACATCTTGGGCGCTACCGCTCGCCACGTGGGCAACGACTTCTTCGGTGGCCGGATTGATCACCGGCACGCTGCCGGATGTGATCGGCGAAGACCAACGGCCATCGATATAAAAGCTGTGGGAAGTTTCTGGATCGGCACGATAGCTGTTCGACGCGTGAATGGTCATCCGGCGGGCTCCTGGAGCGGTCATGAGTTGCAGGTGAATACGCTACCAAAGCGCCCCCAAAAAAAAGCGCCGTTCTGGGAAGCCGCAAAGAATAATCTACTGTATCGCCCCGCCTAACCTTGCATAAACACTGCCCCAGAGCCCTTGCTACGACGCTGACCCGCCAAGCCATTAACGTGGCTGCCAAGGCGACTATCGCTGGCGCAGTGGCTGACTAGACTGCTCACTCCCAAGAGCAAGAAAAACGCCGAGGACCTGCCACTGTGAATGTCGCCCAGGTTGTGTCAGGCGCTGAAGCGCCCATGAGTCAGCAGCATCCAATCAGCCCCAAACCGGGTGTTAAAGATCAGGTCAGTGCCGCTGAGTGGAAAGCACGGGTGGACTTGGCTGCGTGCTATCGCCTGGTCGCCATGCATGGTTGGGACGATCTGATCTTCACCCACATTTCGGCCAAGGTGCCGGGGACTGAAGACTTTCTGATCAATCCGTTCGGGTTGATGTTTCATGAGATCACGGCGTCCAGTCTGGTCAAGGTGGATCAGTCGGGGCGCAAGTTGATGGACAGTCCCTACGAGATCAATCCCGCCGGCTACACCATTCACAGTGCTGTGCACGAAGTGCGTCACGACGTGAACTGCGTCCTGCACACGCACACGGCGGCTGGGGTTGCGGTTTCGGCGCAGAAGCAGGGCGTGTTGCCGATCAGTCAGCAGTCGTTGTTTGTCCTTTCAAGCCTGGCGTATCACCCGTACGAAGGCGTAGCGCTCAATCATGAAGAAAAGGCCCGGCTGCAAGCGGACCTGGGTCCCAACAGTTTTCTGATGCTCAACAACCACGGGTTGCTGACCTGCGGCGGCACCATCGCTGACACCTTCTTGATGATGTTTACCTTCCAGCGCGCGTGCGAGATCCAGGTGCTGGCGCAAGGCAGTGGCGCGCAACTGATCCCTATCGACGGACAGATCCTCGCGGGGGCCAAAGCGATGATCGCCGGAGTCACCCGAAGCGCGGAGGGTATGGGCGGTTTGCTTGCCTGGCCGGCACTGCTGCGCAAACTCGATCAGTTCTCGCCTGGTTACGCAGTTTAATGAGCATCGCCGAGATCCCTTTATCGGTATGGCGCACCCGCGGCCAAGACTTTGTGTTTCGCGGGCAGACTATTCGCTACTGGGTAGCCGGGCAGGGCGAGCCGTTGCTGCTACTGCATGGATTTCCGACGGCCAGCTGGGACTGGAATTACCTTTGGCAACCCTTGGCGCAGCGCTACCAGGTTATCGCCTGCGACATGCTCGGCTTTGGCGATTCGGCCAAGCCGCGCAAGCATAAATATAGCCTCCTCGAACAAGCTGACTTGCAATTGGCCTTATTGGCCCACTTGCAGGTCGATCAGCCAGTCCACGTTCTGGCCCATGACTATGGTGACAGCGTTGCGCAGGAATTACTGGCGCGCCAAGGGGAGGGCAGCGTCGAACTGGCCAGCTGCGTGTTCCTTAACGGCGGTCTTTTTCCGGAGGCCCATCGCGCCTTGTTCATTCAGAAACTGCTGCTCAGCCCGGTCGGCTGGATGGTTGGCCGCATATTTGATCGCGCCAGTCTGGACAAGGATTTCAGCCGCATCTTCGGGGTCGATACACGTCCAAGCGAAAGCGAACTGGATGATTTCTGGAGTTTGATTGCCGCCAATAGTGGCAGGCAGGTACTGCATCGTCTGATCAGCTACATTCCCGAGCGGATAGAGCGCCGCGATCGCTGGGTGTCAGCGATGCAACAGACCCCTGTGCCGATGAAGTTCATCATCGGTTCCGCCGATCCGGTGGCGGGCACGCTCATGGTGCAGCGCTACCGCGAACTGATTCCCAACCCAGACACGGTCCTGTTGCACGGCATCGGCCGTTATCCCCACACCGAAGCGCCGACGTTGTTGTTAAAACATTACTTCGCTTTCAGGGCGTCTTTGATCACCTGCCGCCACCGCGTTGCGGTGTCCTGAGCGTTTTTGCTTCTTGCCCCCGGTGATTCTGGAGCCGTTACGTCAGCCTGCACCGAACGCAAAACCTGTGGGAGCGGACCCGTCCGCGAAGGCATTTATTCTGACGACACCAATGTATCGCGTGAACCGGTCTCTTCGCGGGTAAGCCTCGCTCCAACTAGTCCCGGCGCGACTGAGGTTCGGGATCAAGGCAAAACCGTTGGAAAAAGATCAGTCCGCCTGCATGCTCATCCCCCTGCGTTATCGAGCACCATTCAGCGCCCGCTGTTTTGATTGTGACCACCCGCCGCCTGATCGACACTCAATCGATACCGCACCCTTCCTGCGTGCGCTGGCCATATGGGAGATGAGCATGAGTGAATCTGTAAGTCTGGAAGGCAAGGTCGTCATCGTCACGGGTGCTGGCGGCGGGCTCGGGCGTGCCCATGCATTGCTGTTTGCCAAGCATGGTGCCCGCGTAGTGGTCAACGATTTGGGCGGGTCCGCTCACGGCGAAGGTGCCAATGCCTCAGCTGCTGACCGGGTGGTGGCAGAAATCAATGAAGCAGGCGGGCAAGCCATTGCCAATCATGACTCGGTCACGGACGGCGACAAGATCGTGCAGAACGCGCTCGACGCATTCGGACGTATCGACGTGGTGGTCAATAACGCGGGCATTCTTCGCGACAAGACCTTCGCCAAAATGGACGACGCCGATTGGGACCTTGTTTACCGCGTGCATGTCGAGGGCGCCTACAAAGTCACCCGCGCCGCGTGGCCCCATCTGCGCGAGCAAAATTACGGTCGGGTGATCTTCACTGCCTCCACCTCCGGCATCTACGGCAACTTCGGCCAATCCAATTACGGCATGGCAAAACTCGGGCTCTATGGACTGACCCGTACCTTGGCCATCGAGGGGCGTAAAAATAATATTCTGGTCAACGCGATCGCGCCCACGGGTGGCACACGCATGACCGAAGGGCTGATTCCCGCCAGCGTTTTTGAACTGCTCAAGCCAGAGTTGATCAGTCCGTTGGTGGTTTTTCTGGGTAGCGAGCAATGCCGTGACAGCGCCGGTCTGTACGAAGTCGGCGGTGGCTGGATCGGCAAAGTTCGTTGGGAACGTAGCCTGGGTGCAGGTTTCGATCCGCGCGTGGGCTTTACCCCGCAGGATGTGGCGGCGAAGTGGGGCGCTATCGGAGACTTCGAAGGCGCGGTGCACCCGCAGGACAATGTAGAGGCACTCCGGGAAATGATGGCCAATCTGCAAAAGTATGGGGAGTGAAATACGCTGTTGCGCCGTTAAAAAAAAGCCGCTGCATTCGCAACGGCTAAACAACGCTGAGTTTAGGAGCTTCAAAAAACAACGTTCGGGAACGGTGCCAAGGATAGACGTGGCGCCGTGATCGTTACATCCCCAATCATGAAATAGACTATTACCCACTTTGTTGTAATGGTTTTGCTCAGCGGCTTGGCGCAGTAAGCAAGTAAAAATTCCTTCATGAATTAATAGCTGTTCCTACCCTTGCTGTCTTTACATTGATAGGGCGTATTAATTATTTATCGTTTTTCGCGCATCCATTCATTGTTAGATGGACGCACTTTCTGTTGCATGTGTTTCAACTGCTTGGCTGGATGCCTTGCGGGCACAGGCGATATACCATGGAGCTTTACTGATGTCTGACGTAAATTCTGGTGCGCGGCTTTCTGCCGGTGTAGTAAAAACTAAACTTTCATTACTGATGGATTCGGTCATCTCGTCATCGAAGTCTTGTTCGGAGCAGCTGCGGCATGCGCCCTTACTGGCTGCTGTCATTCGAGAATACTTTGACAGCCAAATGCATGAGCAAATCAGCATCTCTAATTCCGACATTCTTTTCATCGATGCCCATCATGTCGACAGCTCGCTGTCCGGGGCCATGAGTCTGACGCGGGTATTCATGGATTCGATGCTGCACGGTCACCGTGACCTTGCAAAGCGCAACATTCTTATCTTCACCCGGCACGACTCATTTGATCGAAGTCATCAGCTCAATGCTGACGATATCTTTAGTATCTGGAGGAACTTCAATGTTCAGCTGGAGCAATTGCCTTATCGTTATCTTGCGGGGCTAGGTGAGTTCTGGAGCGCGCCCTTCGCAGCTTCTGTCGATGCTCGGGCGACGCGTATTAAAGTGTTCAGTGACCATCAGCATCAATTGATGAGAGACGAAGTTTCATTCCTGGAGCTGAGTAATAAAATAGATGCCCAAGACAAGGAACGATTACTGGAACTGGGTACTAGCCTCAAGCCTGAAGGTGTATTCAACGTTGCGCTCGCTCTGCCGGGGCGCGCGATCTCGCCTTTCGCGGTGACTTATGTGATCGCGAAAGACCCTGCGACGCGAAGCCCTCAAGCGATTTCTGGTGCATGTTATTTGCTTACACCGGTTTCTGGCGTCGTGAAGTTCGAGAACTTCGCGCAGTTGGGCGAGTACTTCACAAGCCTTTTAGCCACGCCTGCGAAAGAGGGTGGCCTTGTGTCGATGTTGCCGTTGTCTGATCAGCACGCTCTGGCCCAATTACCTTCGGTGTCCTTTCAAATGTTGCAATTGAACGAGCAGACTTCTGCGCTGTTTCCGGCGGCAGCTCTCGCGATTCAACGCAAGCATGCCAATGACTTCACCTATCTACTCAACCGTGCGCAGCGCGACTGGGTAGGCGTGGAGACATTCCTGCGCAAGTGGGCGCCCTATCAGACGCTGGATGCTATCGACGAGGTGGCTCGCCATCGTGTTCAACAACTGACCAAGGCGGCGGACGCACTGAGCCGTCCTCGTTGGTTTCGCTCCGCAGATGAGGCCCATAAGCAACGACTGCAAGAGCTTGAGGCTGAAAGCCTGACGCGAATCCAGCATCTGGATTCACTGATCGAGCCGATGGAATCGCTAGAATTTTACGCGCATCACAAAATGGCGGGTTATATGCGCGAACACTTGGGTTGTGTGGTGGACCCCACGCAATTGCAGGTCACCTGGACCTGTCGCTTACCCGAACATTCACAAGCCAGCCCTGTCACTCGGCGCAGGACGCTGTTGGAGCTTGCTGTTCAAGGGGCGCCTGCCAATATGGCGGGTGCATTTGTGACGTTACCTCGGTCGTTGACCAATCCTGCGCTCGACATGATCTTCATTGAAACGATGTTGGCCGAACTTGATGTGCGTAGATCCTACGAGCTGGACTGGGCCGTATTGCAACGCTCCTCAGGCGTCGAGCAAGCCGTGGTCAGCCTGCGTGCCAGCGCCATTGACCTTGCCGCCGCAACGGCCATCATGCAGAACCGCCTGACCGAACGAGGACAGGCTCTGATTCATGCGGTGAGGACCGGACAGAGAAAGGCCGGTTCTTCCTTTTCTCTGAACGGCATTTCTCTGATGGCGCTGCGTAACCGCTTCAACGACGCCATCCTGTTTTGTGAACAAAGAGCGGGTGACGATTACTACGTGCTTTTTGCGCCGGGTGCCCCTGGTAATAGCGATCTCATGGAGTTCGATACGTGGCGAAAGTTGTCATTCGCCATTGGCGGGTGGCTCCAGTATCCGGAAGGCGCGCTTTACGTTCAGGAGCAGATCTGCGCACAGCCCGATCAGCAACTTGGCGAGTTCATTCAGATGATTCAGGCGCTGCCGAGTCGCTGGAGCCCGGAGAGCATCATTCGCGGAGCGCTGGATGCCAGTAACTTCAACGACGGCATGACCATACTGATACGCGACCGAATCGAGCGTCAGCTCAATCAGCGCAAATTGACTGTCGCGTCGGGTCACCTCCATGGCAGCTACCTTGAACGAAAATCCATTGTCGGGCTGCGTGATCAGATCGTGGCGCTGAATACCCAGTACCTGGCTCTAACCGATTTGGTGAGCTATCGCGAGTTTGCCCGGGAGCGCGGGTCAAGAATTGCGGAGCGCAAACTCCAGGCTCAAGGCATCAACCGGCAGATCGATACTGATCAGTTGTTCATCGATCCTGACGTTTCTATCGATCATAACGATGCAGACGTTGCCTTTGCGACGCGTTTTTCGTCCTTGACCGATCTGTTCATGAAGGGTTTTTCTCAAGGATTTTTTTCGCCTTATCCTGCGCCGAAGCTGGTGGGCGCTGATTGGGATATCAGTCGTGAGCTGTCGCAGACGCTGATTGATGCCGCCGGGGAAACGCGTTTCGGTGAAGTCTACATAGAACAGGTGCAGAGGGAGATGGGCAGTGATTCGCCCAACTACGCGCGCCGACGGGCGTTATATGCGTCTCGCAAGCAATGCGAAATGCAGCTCGATGCGCTGCTGGCCAAAGCGCGCGGGGAACTCGCTCCTGACCAGTACGACTGGGTAAGCGCGATGATTCTCAGCGTTACTGGAGCAGGAAGTATCAGTAGCGCGCAAGCAGCTCGCATCGCGAGCAGTTCGGTGAACGTGCTGCATATCAATGATCGTCTGATAGACGGCGCATTGGTGTTTCGTGATTTCAAAAGTACCGATCCGGCGTTTAGCCTGGCTTACACCCCAAGTGCTCCGGATGGTCAGACTTTCAGGCGTACCAGCGACTTTCACGCGTCGCTTCAAACCGCAGGTATGGCTCAGTACTTTTACGAGCGCGCGTCCTACCGCGATCAGCCGGTGATCGGGTCTCTGATGGCCAGTTATCAAATGCCCTACGCGAACGACAAACTAGAAGCCAGTATCCGGGTCGTCCCTGAATACCGTGTCACCCACTTGGCGACGCTCTACGACGACATGCTCCAGCGAGTCCTCGATGACGTCGACGGGCAGTCAGAAAGTGTTGCGCAAACCAGCGCTCGATATTTGTACGTGATCGTCAAACTGGCAGGCACGGTCGCGCTACTGCCTTTTCCTGGAGCAAGCCTGGCTTGGGGCGCATTGCACAGTGGGATCGATGTGCTGCGAGGGGTTCTTGCCTATCGAGAAGGAGATCGTGCTACCGCGGGCTCTTTCTTCTTCAGCGCATGGCTGGGGGCGTTCGGCGCTGCAAAGGGCATACGAGAGATCTCTGTAGGCACCGGCTATGGCACGCGAGCAATCGTATGGGTGGCGAGGCGCCCGGTCTTTTGGAAAAACTTTCATGTCTTGATGTGAAGTACGTCTCGATGGCCAGTCGCTGAGCGGCTTTCAATGAATCGCTCGTCCGCTGGGCAGCGTTTGTAGACGTTGGGTAAGTCTCAAGCGTTGCACGGGATCATCACTCAGCAACAACGCATGCTCCAGGTCGAAACGTTCGGCCTGTGGGCATTCCAGCGTTTGATACAAGCTGGCACGCGCAAGGTAATCGCTGGTATTGGCGGAACCCAATTCCAGGACGCGAGTGGCATCCTTGAGCGATGCCAGCAAATCATCGTTGATCTGATGCAGATGCCGCAGGTTGCGCGACAATCGTTGCAGCATCGCCCGGGCCGAGGCAGTGCGCATATGCTCGGCAGTGAGTGGGATGTCCGGGCCAAACTGACGCATCAGCAGTTCTCTGCAATCCTTGGGGTACAGCCGGCGGCCCCCGCAGGAATCCAGTAGATGATCGGCCCCCGGTACCCGCAGCAAAAAATGTCCGGGAAAGTTGACCCCTTCCAGCGGAATCTCCAGACGCCGGGCAATTTCAAGGCTGATCATCGCTAATCCCAACGGCTGGCCGCGCCGACGCTGCACCACCTTGTGCAACAGCGCCGAATGCGGTTTCGGATGCGCCACATCGTCCTGCTGAAAACCCAGCGCTGCCAGTTGGCGAAGCATGGCTTGTGCCAGCTCAGCGGGAGGCGACATCGGCAGCGCGCAGCTGATCTTGCGGGTAAGGTCGTCGATCTCGCTCAGTGTCTCGTCCAGCACGCATTGCGGATCATGCTCAATGGATATCCAAAGCCCCGCTTCAAACGCCGAAGGGGGCGTACGTTCCATACAGGCAAGGCATTGACTAAGAGGGGTCATCGGCTTCTCCGACGGGATCAGGCGGCTGGACTTGGTTCTTCACATCACTTGTTGTAGCCCCTATGCCACTCGTTCGTCCAGTAGCGATCAACGGAGTCAAGGCTATGCCGCGAGCGCCTTGCCATCTCGTCGCCCAGTGCTGCCAGCGTCCGTCAATTTTTGTTGCAGCGCCTATACTCGCATTACAAAAATCGGGAGCACCGCCGATGTTCGCTCTCATGCAAAGTTCACGCGTGCAGTCGTTGCATGTGGTCGTCGAATCGGCCTCGTGCCTTAAGGCTGTCATCGCCCTTCACAGCAGCCACAAAGGCCCTGCGCTGGGTGGCTGTCGCTATTTGTCCTATCCCACCGAACAAAGCGCCATTGAAGATGCCATTCAGTTGGCGAGGATCATGAGCTTTAAGGCCGTGCTCGCGGGTTTGTCGATTGGCGGCGGATCCGCCGTGATCCTGCGTCCGGCGCACGTGCCGGACAGGTCAGCCTTGTTCGAGGCTTTTGGGCGATTCGTTCAAACGCTCGACGGGCGTTACATCACCGCGATCGACAGTGGCACGTCGAGCGAAGACATGGATTGCATTGCTCAGTACACCCAGCACGTCACCAGCACCACGGAAGTTGGCGATCCGTCACCACACACTGCGATGGGCCTTTATGTCGGCATTCGCACGACTGCCATGGCGCGGCTGGGCAGCGAAAATCTGGAGGGGTTACGGGTGGCGATCCAGGGCTTGGGGCATGTGGGTTATGCCTTGGCCGAACAATTACACGCCGCTGGCGCCGAGTTGTTGGTCAGTGATCTGGACAGCGGCAAAGTGCAGTTGGCGATGGAGCAATTCGGCGCCAAGCCTATCGCTGCCGAAGCGTTGCTTAGCACGCCCTGTGACATTCTCGCCCCTTGCGGGTTGGGCGGTGTCTTCAACAGCCACAGCGTCGCCAAATTGCGTTGCGCAGCCGTCGCAGGCGGCGCCAACAACCAACTGAGCTGCGCGGCGATTGCCGATCAGCTGGAAGCGCGAGGCATTTTGTATGCCCCTGATTACGTCATCAATGCCGGTGGTTTGATCTATGTCGCTCTGCAGCACCAAGGGGAAACCCTCAGCACCATCAGCGCTCACCTGACACAGATCGGCAGACGACTGACCGAAGTGTTCGCCCATGCACAGGCAGAAAAACGCTCACCCGCGCGAGTGGCTGATGCACTGGCCGAGCGGTTATTGAATATTGAGTAGTGCTCTGCTGGCGGCGGCGTAAACGACACGATTCTGTAGGAGCTGCCGAAGGCTGCGATCGCGGTGTGTCAGGCCAATTGCATCGCAGCCTTCGGCAGCTCCTACAGTGAGTCGATATCAATCAATCTTCCGATGCATCACCAGAGCTGATCAACTCGGCCAGCGCGCTGGCGTTGCTCTTGAACGCTGCGGCGAACACGGCGCGGTTTTTCGCCATGAAAATCCCGGCGTCTTCTGCCTGCTTCTCGGTCAGGCCAGCCACGTTCTTTTGCAAAACCTCCGTGAGCGATTCAGCCAGCTCAAGCATTTGGTCATGCGCATCGGCGAGTTTGCGGTCCACGAATGTAGTCTCCAAGTCGCGGGTACTGCGATACAGGGTCTCAACAGCCATCTTTCGGCCTCGTCATCGGGTGCAGTAATGAGTACTGTTTATTTATACAGTGCGCAGCATAAGGGAATCAATTCGGTTTGGATAGTGGCACTGCGAACACATTTTTGGCGAGCGATGTGCCTTGCGACAACCCGTCACGCTCTGAACCCTAGTCGATGGCCCCGTTTCTGCTAGAGAATATGGCAGTTAGCGCGGCCAAAAGCGTCATGCTCGCGCGGCATCATCCGTTCTGGATTACTCAAGGAAGTACATCGTGAAAATCAACTGGGCCGAATCACTGCGTCAACAGGTGCACAGCTGCGCCGAGTCGATCGGCAACCTGTTCGTCGAAAGCTTCCACTACCTGGCGCTGTTCGCCATTGGCGGCGTCACAGCGTGGGCAGCCGTCGTGGCATTTCTGGGCATGCTCGAAAAGGGGCACATCAACGTCGATGACATCCTTTTGCTGTTCATCTACCTGGAGCTGGGTGCGATGGTGGGGATTTATTTCAAGACCAACCACATGCCCGTGCGCTTTCTGATCTACGTGGCCATTACCGCGCTGACCCGTTTGTTGATCTCCGATGTATCGCATCATGCGCCGCCAGACCTGGGCGTGGTGTACCTGTCTGGAGCGATCCTGCTGCTGGCGTTTGCGATTCTGGTGGTGCGTTATGCCTCTTCGCAGTTTCCGTCGGCAAAAGTGCCAGACCCCCATGGTAAAGCCAAAGGTGCTCTGGTGGAGGAGAAGGGCGAGCTTTGATTCGCTGACTGCCGAAATAAAAATGCCCCGTTGATCGGGGCATTTTGCTGTTTGTCAGACGCTCAGTTGACCCACACGCCGACATGGTAATGCCAGCCATCACCGCGGCTTTCCCAGTACGGGTGCTGATAGCGATAGCCCGGACGCACGGCTTCCCAATGGCCATGGACCGGCACGTAGCGATTGCCATTCCAGTGCCAGTAGCCGCGGGCCCATACATAGCCAGGGCGTGGCGCGGGCTCTTGCTCGATGATTCGTTCCGGTGGCGCTTGCGGGGCGACGACCTCGACGTACTCGGGACGCGGCCCTGGTCGGTCAACGACGCGACGCTCATGGACAACCCGTTCCTGCACGCAACCGGAGGCCACGGCCAATGCTGCGATCACTGCTGCACTACGTAAAAACATGTCATCACCTCAGACTTATCCACAACGTGAAGCACTCACGACTGATCGACCGAAGTCTCTCTTGTGAGTTTGTTGTAACAGGTGGTTTCTGTCTGAGGCCTGAACTGGCGAGGGATCAGCGTTTTTGGAGCGATGACTGGCAAGGTGGGATGTGCGCTGAGCATTCTGCTGCCGGTGCCCGGCAGATCGCGAGCAAGCTGCGCTCCTACGCCTTCGGCAGAAGTAAATGGTGCGCATCTATGCTTTGGGCAGAAGCGACGTCGTGGTCAGTAGCTAGATTCAGAAATCAAAAAATAGAAGGGGGAGGCGATGGATTTACCGCCTCCGTGCGATTGAAGTCATTCAGATGCCCACTGCCACTGCGGGCCTGCTGTACAAGGCAGTTTTGGCCGGGATAGGCGCCAGTTGCCTGAGATCGCCATCGGTCATGGCGGCAAGGATTTTTATCGCGCTATGGCCCTGTTCGATCGCAATGCCAAATTGCACGCTTTCGATCAAGCGACGCAGCCGTTTTGGCGAGTTACGTTGTTCTGCGCTAATTAAACGTTTGGCCACTACGCCTGACTCATTGGAGAGTGTCAGCATGATGGTGCCGTCCAAGCCCTGGATACTTAAATTAACCCGGTAGTCTGGGTGAAATGCATCGGTGATCTGTTGAAACGGATTGTCCATGGCCTGATACCTGGTTATCGATTCTGCATAAATTGACCGGGGGTTAGTCCCTTTAGTTCTCGACGCTGATCAACGGTAGAAAAAATTCCTGCCTTGGCCGTTATCGCTGACTTAACGGTTTCGTCCGTCACTGATCCGTTGATGTGCCATCTGTTGAGCGAAGTACTGATCATTGATTGCGTCAGCGCATCTGCGCACCGTTGTAACCCTCTCGATACACCACTTGCATGGTTTGGGCCACCTGCGATGAATGGTGCTCACGAATCGATTCAGCCGTCTGGATGCGACATAAACGACTGTATTCGAGACTTGCCGCACACAAATCAATAACGCCCATACGGGGACACCGCTCCCGGTCAGCACCAATAAGGCACGCTCCGCCTGATTTGTGTGCAGCCCTTGTTTTCTGTGGCTTGCACACGAATGAACGAAACGAAAAAGGGCGGGCCTGCTTGCACAGGTCCGCCCCCTATTGACGCTGAAATCGTAGATCGACGGCTGTCAGTCGATCTTGCGATGCTGCCGGATCAACCGTGCAGAGCGTCGTCTTTCTCTAAAAATTCTTCTTGCAGCAGTGCATCCGGACTTTCTGCGTCGCTGTCTTGTACGGTGCTGATCGACGAGACGCCTCCGCGCTTGCTACGCAGTTTGCCGAACAGATGTTCGAGCGCGTGATCAAGTTTTACGGCTGCGCCGTCCACTGCCAAGTCCAATGAACTGGCCTTGTGGGTAACGGAAATAGGCTGGTGTCCTTTTGGCCGGGCTTCCATCTGGCAGCGGATGTCGTGCGGGCCGGGCTTGTCGCCGTTCTCGTCCTGGATATGGACTTCAATTCGGGTGAGGTCTTCTTCGTAGCGGTCGAGGTTGCTTTCAACGGTGGTTCGTACCCACTCCTCCAGTCGGACGCTGCTTTCGATGTGGTTATCGCTGTTGACCTGGATTTGCATAGTTCTTCCCTTACTTTGGCTTGCTCGGGAGAGTCTCGACGTCACTGAGTTTCGTCTGCCCTCAACCACAGTGTTGGCGCCGATGACGAAACAATTCAACCCCTAATCACAGAGAATATATTTCGCCGTCGTGCGGAACTTTGGGCTGACATCCTTTGCGTATGAGAATATTTATCATTAATATTGCGATCCTTCGTACGCCCACTCTTACGAATTCCTACCGACCCACACCTTTCAAGGGACAGCACCCGATGTCGATTCAGACAAATATTGGCGAAATCTCCCGCGCGCGCCCGGGTGCTCTTCGCTGATGGAAGGGGTTGCGATGAGTCGCCGCAAGGCCGGCAAAGCCAGACGAGGCGAGATTTCCCTGCGCTGGCGTCTGGCCGTTGCGTCTCGCGTGCTCGCTGCTGCATTCGGGGGGTATCTGGTGGCGGCGCTGTTCAGCGTGTGTCTGGCGCAATGGCTGCCATTCACTCGAGCTGAATCGGTGGTTCTGGCCATGACCGTTTCGTTTCTGGCCTGGCTGTTGATTGCGCTCTGGTGTTTTGCCTGTCGCCACGCGTGGCTGGCCTGGCTTGGGGTCATGGTGCCAGCGGCGGTGTTCGCAGCGCTCTACGGCATCGGGCGATGGCTGTCATGAAGGAGGGCTTTCGTCAGTCCATGGGCTGGTTGCACACCTGGGCGGGACTGGTGTTCGGCTGGTTGCTGTTCGCGATATTCCTGACCGGCACAATGTCGTATTTCAAGGACGAGATTACTCAGTGGGCGCAGCCGGAGATTCAGGTGCGTGACGTGGACGCAGGCCTGAGCCTGGAACGTGCGCAAAGCTGGCTGCAGCAAAATGCCGGCGATGCCCCGCGTTGGTTCATCAGCCTGCCGGATGCGCGCTCACCCGGCCTGAAGGTGATGTGGCAAAAGGCTACGGGCGGCTTTGCCAACAAGACCCTCGACCCGCTGACCGGTACTGACGCCAACGCGCGTGAAACCAAAGGCGGCGAGTTTTTCTACCGGTTCCATTTTCAGTTGCAGATGCCGCACCCCTGGGGGCGCTGGCTGGCCTCCATCGCCGCAATGGTGATGCTGGTGACGATGATCAGCGGGGTCATCATTCACAAGAAAATATTCAAAGAATTCTTCACCTTCAGACCGCGCAAAGGCCAGCGCTCCTGGCTCGACGGGCATAACGCGGTCGGGGTGCTGATCCTGCCGTTTCACCTCATGATCACCTACAGCAGTCTGGTGATTTTCATGACCATGGTCATGCCTGCGAGCATCCTCACTTCTTACGACGGCAAGCCCCAGGAGTTTTTCAACGATCTGTTCCCTTCGCTCAAGACGGTACAAGCCAGCGCAACTCCCATGCCGCTGGCGCCATTGCGAGCGATGGCAGACACCGCGCGCGAGCATTGGCAGGGCGCTGCGGTGGCGCGTCTGGTGGTGAATCGGCCAGGCGACGCTAATGCGACGGTGACGGTGGTACGCGGCGACGACAAGCGAATCGTCTATGAGCCAGGCTCCGGAATGATCTTCAACGGCACCACTGGCGCACTGGACAGCGAAAGCGTGATGACCGCTGCGCCACTGAAACTGGCAGGGGCGCTCTACGGCCTGCACATGGGTCACTTCGCTGGGCCCTTGCTGCGTTGGCTGTACTTTGTGTTCGGCGTGGGCGGCACCGCGTTGATTGGCACGGGCCTGGTGATGTGGCTTGGCAAACGCCGCCTCAAGCACGCGAGCACTTGCGTGCTGCCGTTTGAGTTGCGCCTGGTTGAAGTGCTGAACGTCGCGAGCATGGCCGGACTGATACTGGCAGTGGTCAGCTTTTTCTGGGCCAATCGCCTGTTGCCTGTCAGCTTCGCCGCGCGCGAGGGTTGGGAGATCAACGTCTTCTTCATCGTCTGGGGCCTGGCGGTGCTGCATGCCGTGGTGCGCAAAGGCGCTGCCGCGTGGCGTGAGCAGTTGGGACTGGGCGCCTTGTTGTTTGCCGGTCTGCCGGTGCTCGATGCGCTGACGGCAGGGCCTTATTTGCTAGCGGCAATTGAGCAGGGCCACTGGGCGATGCCGGGGCTCGATCTAACGGCGTTGGTGGTTGGGTTGTTTCTTGGGTGGTCGGCGCTGAAGTTTCGGGTGGGGCGGCAAAAGAGCATCGCGAGCAAGCTCACTCCTACAGGGACCCGTAATACCCAAAAACTGCATTTGCCTGAAGGGCGGGTGAGAGAGCTTGCTCACCAAAGCGCCAGCTCGAACATCAGTCACCGAGAGGTGCACTGATGCTCCTCGCCACGCTGTTGTGTTATCTCGGATTCACCGCGCTGAGCCTGTCGATGAGCCGCCACTACGCCGATGCAGTCGGCGGCAAACTGGCGCCCGGGCCTCGTCAGTTATTGCGTGTGCTGGGTTGGGTCATGTTGCTGCTTTCTCTTTGGGCAGGCGTACAAGCGGGCGGCTGGACCATCGGCCTGGTGCAATGGTTTGCCGCGCTGATGGCCAGTGCATTGATGCTGCTGATCGCGATGTCCCTGCGGCCACGGTTGGCGTTGTTGCTGGCGGGCGTCGGCTTACTGATCAGCCCGATTGCTGCCGTCAGTCAGTGGTTCGGCTGACGTGGACCTGATGATTTCACCGAAGCCGGACACGCCCGAGCCGCTCCCCGGCAGCGCAGACCAGGACGGGGCGAGCGGCACGCGCGCGCATTTTCTCAAGGTGTTCTTGACCCAGCGCCCGCAGATGGAAGCGCTGGTCAGCCGACGCGTAGGGTGTCGGGCCACGGCAGCGGATCTGGTGCAGGATTTGTTTGTGCGTTTCTGGCGGCGCCCGCTGGTGCAGGTCGAGGAGCTCAACACCTATCTGCTGCGTTGTGCGAGCAACATCGCCATCGACCATTTGCGCAACGAAGGCACGCGGGCGCGGGTCAGTGAAGAGTGTATGTCGCAGCCGCAAGACGTGATCGACGATCAGCCCCATGCCGCGCTGCAAGCCACTGACGATTTGCGTCACGTCGAAGCGGCGCTACGTGGGCTGCCGGAAAAGACCCGGCAGATCTTCCTGCTCAATCGCATTCATGGGCGCAAATACGCCGAGATCGCCAAGGTCATGGGGCTTTCACAAAGCGCGGTGGAAAAACATATGATGCGCGCCCTGCAGGCCTGCAAGGCGAGTCTGGATCACGACGTGTTGCCGGTCAGCGCGCTGCGAAGCCAGTCACAGGATGCTCGCCGATGAACGCGTCATCTGAAGTCATTCACGTTTCTGCGGCTCAGCACCAAGCTGCTCTGTCCTGGCTAAGCCGCTTGCACGAACCTGACGCCGCCGATCACGCTGGTTTCAGCCGCTGGCTGCACGCCGATCCCGCCCATGCCGAAGCCTACGCCCAGGCGCAAGTGCTGTGGGAATTGAGTGAAGAACCGGCTGCGCGTCTTGCTCACGAAGAAGACGCCGCGCTTCAAGCACTGCTGGCCGCGATGGACGCTCCCAAGCGCAGGGCTTTGCCACGCTGGAGCGCGGGTCTGGCGATAGCGGCGTGTCTGGTCTTGATGGTCAGTGTCGGCACGGGCTGGCAGCCGCAGCGCTGGATCGATGATTTCGGCGCTGATTACGTCTCGGCGCCGGGGCAGGTTCGGACGGTCACGCTGGCCGATCAGTCGCAAGTCACGCTGGACGCCGACAGCGCCATTGCCGTGGATTTCAAGAGCGGCGAGCGGCATGTTCAGTTGCGTCGAGGGGCGGCGTTTTTTCAAGTGAAGCACACGGGCCAGCCCTTTGTGGTCGATGCTCAGGGCGGCAAAACGCGGGTGTTGGGCACCCAGTTCGAGGTGCGCCTGCAACCGGTGGGCGCGCAGGTCACGGTGCTGTCGGGCAAGGTCGGTGTGAGCGCTGGCGCAGATCATGCGCAACAGCTGCTGACCGCTGGACAACGGATCAGTTACGAGGCGCGCGGCACCAGCGAGCCTGCTGCGGTGGACAGCGAAAACCAGTTGGCCTGGCGGCAGGGCTGGCTGAATTATTACCGCACACCGCTGGCCGACGTGATCAACGATCTGAGCCGTTATTATCCCGGCCGGATCGTGTTGCTCAACGATGAATTAGCCGCCAAACGCATCAGCGGAAGCTTTCCCAGTCATGACCCTGAAGCGGTGTTGGCAGGGTTGAAGTCAGTGGTCGGCTTCGAGCAAACCGAACTGTTTGGCCGCGTGATTGTGCTGCGGTGAAGGTGTATGCAGATCGCGCGTCGCCTGATCAGGACTTTTCAGGGTTCGTGCCGACGTCTTCGCGGACGGGTCCGCTCCCACAGGTAACGCGTTCCAACAGTGGGAGCGGATCTGTCCGCGAAGACGTCAGTGAGTTCGACACATCCCGAGTGGCGTATCGCAAATTTCGCGGGCAAGCGCGCTCCTACATTGGGGGATTTCTACTCGCGCTCTGGAGTGTCTGCGCCCAGGCCGTCGAGCCGCTTTTTAACTTTTCCATCCCCGCCAAGCCATTGCCCCAGGCGCTCAGTGACTTCACCCGCACGACGGGCCTGAGCGTCGTCTACATTCAGGAAACGCCCTACAGCATCAATGCTCCTGCGCTCGACGGTGCTTACAGCCCGGAACAGGCACTCAAAACCCTGTTGGCTAGCTCCGGATTGACCTACCGCCGCGCCACCGAACGCACCTTCACCCTTGAGCCCAACGCGAGCGAAGGCGCAATCACCCTGCAAGCCACAAACGTCGACTCGCGCTGGCAATCATCGTCCAGCTACCAACCGCCGTCGGGCAGTTCGGTCAGCCGCTCACTCACACCGACTCTCGAGACGCCTCAAGCCATCAGCGTTGTGCCCGCGCAAGTGCTGCGCGATCAGGCGCCGCGCAATCTCGATGACGCGCTGAGCAATATCAGCGGCGTGACCCAGGGCAATACGCTGGGCAGCACTCAGGACACCCTGATGAAGCGCGGCTTCGGTGACAACCGGGACGGCTCGATCATGCGCGACGGCATGCCCGTGGTGCAGGGCCGCAGCCTCAACGCCAGCGCCGAGCGCATCGAAGTGCTCAAAGGGCCTTCGACCTTGCTGTACGGCATTCAAGACCCCGGCGGGGTAGTCAATGTGGTCAGTAAGCGTCCGCAGATGACGGCCTACAACGCGCTTACTGCACGCGGCTCGACCTTCGGCGACGGCAAGAATGGCAGCGGCGGCACGCTGGACAGCACCGGGGCGTTGGACGGTCCGGAACTGGAAGGACAAGGGCTGGCTTACCGCCTGATTCTCGACCACGAAGACGAGGATTACTGGCGCAATTTCGGCGTGCACCGCGAGACGCTGATAGCGCCATCGCTGGCCTGGTATGGCGACACCACGCAGTTGCTTGCCGCTTATGAGCATCGCGAGTTCTTCTACCCGTTTGATCGCGGCACGGCGATCGATCCGCGTACCGGCCACCCGCTGGATATCCCGGCGACCCGGCGGTTGGACGAGCCCTTCAACAACATGGAAGGGCGCTCGGATTTGTATCGTTTCGAGGCCGATCATCAGTTTGACGACAACTGGACCGGACACTTGGGCTACAGCTACAACCGCGAGACCTACGACGCCAGTCAGGTGCGGATCACGGCGGTGAACCCGGTCGACGGCACGTTGACTCGCTCCATGGACGGCACAGGCGGCGCGTTGAGTACCGACCGCTTCACGACGATGACGCTCAATGGCAGCGTCCAATTGCTCGGGATGCCACACGATCTGATGCTGGGGCTGGATGACGAGTACCGCAAAATTTATCGCGGTGAGTTGATTCGCCAGAAAAGCCAGACCACGTTCAGTTACCTCGACCCGGTCTACGGACTGGAGCCCAAGGGCACATTTGCCAGCGCGGCAGACAGCAACCAGAGCGATATTTTGCGCACCGACTCGGTGTTCGCTCAGGATGCCATTCACCTGACCGATCACTGGATTCTGGTCGCCGGCGCACGCTTTCAAACCTTCGATCAAGTGGCAGGCAAGGGCCGACCGTTCACCGTTAACACCGATCTGAATGGCCAGAAATGGATACCCCGCGCCGGGTTGGTGTATCGCGTTGATGATCAGCTGTCGTTTTATGGCAGCTACACCGAGTCGTTCAAGCCCAACTCCAGCATCGCCGCGTTGGCGGGCGGCACGACGCTGGATTCGGCCACGCTGCCTGAGCAGGCGAAATCCTGGGAGCTGGGCGCCAAGTGGGAAGTGCTGGACGCGTTCAGCGGCACATTGGCGTTGTTCGACATCAAAAAGCGCAACGTGCTGGTCGCCAACTTTGACTCGCTGACCGCCAACACGGTTTACAGCACTGCTGGCGAGGTGAGGTCGCGCGGTCTGGAGTTGGACTTGAGCGGGCAGTTGTCCGAGCGCTGGAGCGTGATCGGCGGTTATGCGTTCACCGATGCGCAAGTGATTCAGGACCCGACGCTCAAAGGCAATCGCCTGCAAAACGTGCCCAAACACAGTGGCTCGTTGTCGGCGGTGTTTGACGCAGGCCCAGTGTTCGGCGGCGGCGACCGCTTGCGACTGGGGGCCGGCGCACATTATGTGGGGCAGAGGGCGGGCAATCCGGATAACGACTTTGAGCTGCCGGGTTACACCGTCGCCGATGCGTTCGCCACCTACGAAACCCGCTTGGACGGGCAGAAAGTGAAGGTTCAGCTCAACGTCAAGAACCTGTTCGATCGCACCTATTACAGTTCAGCCATAAGCCGGTACTTCGTGTCGATGGGGGATTCTCGGCAAGTGGTGGTGGCGACGACGTTGGAGTTTTGAGCGGATACCAGTTGTATGGTCGCTCTTCGGGTGATCGGAACTTGCGACCCGACGCAAAACCCGTGGGAGCGGACCTGTCCGCGAAAGCAATGGTACAACCGATGAAGGTGCATCGGATGTACCGGCCTCTTCGCGGACAGGTCCGCTCCCACGGGATCGGTTTTTGCTGCGCGACAGGGCGGCGTCGCGACAAAGGAGGATTTCAGACAAACGCCAACCGATATTCCCCCGGCGTTGCCCCCACCACCTGACGAAATCGATTGCTGAAATGACTGGCGCTGCCAAAGCCGCAATCGAGCGCGATATCGCCAAACGCCAGGCCGGTGGTCCGCAGTAACAGGCGAGCCCGGACCAGTCTGCGGGCGAGCAGATACTGATGCGGCGGCACTCCAAAACTTTCGCGAAACATCCGCGCGAAATGGTACTCGGACAGCGCGCACATTCCTGCCAGTTGCCCAAGGCTCAGCGGGTCGGCCAAGTGACTGTCGATGAACTCGATCAACTGCCGGCGCAGGTGCGGCGCCAGTCCGCCCTTCAAGCGCAAACCTGCGCGCTGCCCGACTTGATCGAGCATGGTGTGGCTGAGCATTTCATGGGCCAGGCTGCTGGCCAGCAACCGTTCGCCGGGCTCGCTCCAGTCCATCTGAATGAGCTGGCGAAACCGCATCGCTTGCAGCGGGTCGTCGGTGAATGTGCTTTCGCGCAACGCCATTTCACGAGGCTCACGATCAAGCATCGTCACGCAGTTGAGGGCGAACTGCTCAGGGCTGATGTACAGATGCGCCAGGCGGATTTCCCCGTTCACTACCCAGGCCGACTCGTGTCCTGCGGGCAAAATACACAGCTTGCCGGGGGCGCCTTTGTTATCCGGCCGACCGCGCCGGTGCGTACCCAGACCGCCATCGATGTAGCACGACAACGTGTGATGCGTCGGTGCGTGATACTCCTGCGCGTCATGCCGGTTATTCCACAACGCCGCCACCATCCCGTCGCCCAGCGACGCACTCTGCTCAAGACGAGCATTGGGCGAGCTGTTCAGGGACTGGAACACCTGGATGGTTTCGAGGGGCGGCATGGGGTTGAACTCGATCTTATGACTGATGCATAACCTGTGGGAGCGGACCCGTCCGCGAATACGGTGCAGCAGACGACACTGATGTATCGGACTCACGGGCCCCTTCGCGGACAGGTCCGCTCCCACAGGGGATCAGTTAAGGGTTTGATTCAGGTCTTGCATCCTACGCTGTAGCGCCCGCGCTGCCAGCCACCCGCCGATCAAATGCGCAAGATTGTGCAAGTGCCCGCCGCGCCCACTGTTCAGACTGAGGATTCACTGAGGAGCCCGCCATGAACATCTCGCTGTATCTGCTGACCGTCTTGATCTGGGGCACCACCTGGATCGCCCTGAAGCTGCAACTGGGGGAGGTGGCGATTCCGGTTTCTATTGTTTATCGCTTCGGGCTCGCGGCACTGATCCTGT
This sequence comes from Pseudomonas rosaeacicularis, assembly GCF_057128745.1. Lineage (NCBI taxonomy): Bacteria > Pseudomonadati > Pseudomonadota > Gammaproteobacteria > Pseudomonadales > Pseudomonadaceae > Pseudomonas > Pseudomonas rosaeacicularis. The sequence goes on along the minus strand of NZ_JBSKHT010000012.1, from coordinate 108,172 downwards.
TCGCCATGCTGTTGTTCAGCGGCAAATTGCAGCCGGTCAATCGGCGCGGGCAGATGATCTGCCTGGCCCAGGGCTTGTGCCTGTTCTGCGTCAACTTCATGTGCTTCCTGCACGCCAGCCAGTGGATTCCCAGCGGGCTGGTGGCGGTGGTGTTCTCAACCTCCACGCTGTGGAACGCCCTGAATGCGCGGATCTTCTTTCGTCAAAAAATCGCCCGTAACGTCGTGACCGGTGGCGCGCTGGGATTGATTGGGCTGGCGTGTCTGTTCTGGCCGCAGTTGGCCGGGCACGGCGCCAGCCATGAAACCCTGATCGGACTAGGCCTGGCGCTGCTCGGGACGCTGTGCTTCTCGGCAGGCAACATGCTTTCGAGCATGCAGCAGAAAGCCGGGTTGCGCCCGCTGACCACCAACGCCTACGGGATGCTGTACGGCGCGGCGATGCTGAGCGTGTATTGCCTGATCAGCGGCGCACCGTTCACGTTCGAATGGAACACGCGGTACATCGGGTCGCTGCTGTATCTGGTGATCCCGGGGTCGGTGATCGGCTTCACCGCGTACCTGACGCTGGTCGGACGCATGGGCCCGGAGCGCGCGGCGTACTGCACGGTGTTGTTCCCGGTGGTGGCGCTGAATGTGTCGGCGTTCGCCGAAGGCTACCAATGGACGGCGCCGGCGTTGATGGGGCTGGTGTTGGTGATGCTCGGGAATGTGCTGGTGTTCAGAAAGCCCAAGCCGGTGGTGCCGGTGGGGGCGAAGCTGGCTTGAGGTTTGCGGCGTCTGAAACGGCCTCTTCGCGGACAGGTCCGCTCCCACAGGGATAACGCAGTTCAAAAAGTGGGAGCGGACCTGTCCGCGAAGGCGTCGGGTCAGGCGCTGAAGATTTTCAACCCTTCCACACCTGCTGATTCACCAGATCCTGCGGCTTCTCGCCCAACAGCGCCGCACGCAGGTTGGCGTAGGCGCGGTCGGCCATGGCCTGGCGGGTTTCGTGGGTGGCCGAACCTATGTGCGGCAGGGTCACGGCGTTGCTCAGCTTATAAAGCGGCGACTCGGGCAGCGGCTCTTTCTCGTACACGTCCAGCCCTGCGCCGCGAATGGTGCCGTTCTGCAACGCTTCGATCAGCGCGGGTTCGTCGACAATCGGACCGCGTGCAATATTGATCAGGATCGCGCTTTTCTTCATTAACGACAGCTCGCGGGTGCTGATCAGGTGTTTGGTCTTCTCGCTCAGTGGCACCACCAAGCAGACAAAGTCCGACTCCGCCAACAGTTGATCCAGCGTGCGGAACTGCGCGCCCAACTCCTGCTCAATCTCGGTCTTGCGGCTGTTGCCGCTGTAGAGGATCGGCATGTTGAAACCCAGACGACCACGACGCGCCACCGCTGCGCCGATGTTGCCCATGCCGACGATGCCCAGGGTTTTGCCATGTACATCGGTGCCGAAATGCGCCGCTTCGATGCTGCGCGTCCAGTTGCCAGCCTTGGTCCAGGCGTCCAGTTCAGCGACACGGCGGGCGCTGCTCATGATCAGGGAGAACCCCAGGTCTGCCGTGCTTTCGGTCAGCACGTCCGGGGTATTGGTCAGCATGATCCCGCGTTCGCTCAGGTAGCCGACGTCGTAGTTGTCGTAACCGACCGAGATGCTCGACACCACTTCCAGCTGCGTCGCGCTCGCCAGTTGCTCACGCCCCAGCTTGCGGCCCGCGCCTATCATGCCGTGGGTGTGCGGCAGCGCTTCATCGAACTGCTGGTTGAGGTCGCCTTTTTTCGGATCGGGGATGATCACGTTGAAATCTTGCTGCAAGCGCTCGGCCATTTCCGGGGACACGCGGCTGAAGGCAAGGACGGTCTTTTTCATCGGATAGCTTCTCTCGGGCGGTTCAGAAGTGAGTTGCGTAGCACGCTAACATTCTTGTCGGGGGATTGGCAGCGGGAGCTTTTTCTTTCATCAGATCGAGGTTTTTCCGACGGAACTCGTCACTTGTGGGAGCGGACCCGTCCGCGAAGACGTAAGTCCGGGCGCTGACTATGTGCCGTTTGTTCCGGCCTCTTCGCGGACGGGTCCGCTCCCACGGGTTTTGCGTATGACGCAGAAATTGCGCGCGTGTCTCAATGGATCGTTGCCGCCGTTAGACCGACTCAAGCATCGCGTGGGTCTGCAAGTCCGCCTCGTGAGCCGCCATGATTTCCGGCAACGAGCCGCGCAGGTACTCGACCCACGTCTTGATCTTCGCGTCCAGGTACTGCCGCGAAGGGTAGATGGCGTACAGATTCAGCTCATGGGAGCGGTATTGCGGCAACAGCCGGACTAGCGTGCCGTTGCGCAGTCCTTCAATCGCCGAGTAAATCGGCAGGTTGCCAATCCCCATGCCACTGATGATTGCCGCTGTCATCGCGTCGGCCGAATTCACCAGAAACGGCGAGTTGGCAATCGTCACTACTTCCTGGCCATCAGGACCGTCGAATGCCCACTTTTCCACCGGGAACACCGGACTGATCAGACGCAGACAGGCGTGATTAAGCAAATCTGCCGGTTTGTTGGCCGTGCCGAACGCTTTGATGTAAGCCGGAGACGCGCAAACGATGCTGTAGGTGATGCCCAGACGCTGCGAGACGAATCCCGAATCCGGCAGTTCGCTGGCCAGCACGATCGAGACGTCATAGCCCTCTTCGAGCAGGTCCGGCACGCGGTTGGTCATGGTCAGGTCGAACGAAACGTCCGGATGATTACGCCGGTAACGCGCAATGGCGTCGATCACATAATGCTGGCCGACGCCGGTCATTGAGTGCACCCGAAGCTGCCCGGACGGGCGGGCATGGGCGTCGCTGGCCTCGGCTTCGGCTTCTTCGACATACCCCAGAATCTGCTCGCAACGCAGCAAATAACGCTTGCCCGCTTCGGTCAGGGCAATACGTCGTGTGGTGCGGTTGAGCAGTCGGGTCTGCAGGTGGGCTTCGAGATTGGAGACTGCCCGCGAAACGTTGGCGGTGGTGGTGTCCAGCTGAACTGCTGCCGCAGTGAAGCTGCCCGCTTGTGCCACGCAACTGAAAGCGCGCATGTTTTGCAGAGTGTCCATTGGCCGTTCTCTGGAGAGATGGCAAATTGTGACATGAAGTAACTGATCCATGTCAGCCATACCAAAGGATTATCCTCCGTTCGGTAACAAAGATTCACAGAAGTCCCGGCTTATCGCCGTCGCAGACGCATCCTAAAATCGCGGCACCTTTCGTATTCCTCCACATTCGGGTAATCGCAGCTGTGCCGCGTCGCATCATCAGAGGGCTCAAGCCCCTCACTGTCCTGGCTTTAATCCTGGTTGTCAGCGGCTGCATCGGAACCGGCGGAATCAAACCCCAAGGCACGTCATTGCCAGCCAACGCGCTGGCCACCGACGAGGCCATCAAAGATGCAGCCCAAGACGCCCACTGGCCCGCAGGTCAGTGGTGGCGCGCTTATGGCGATGATCAACTCAATCACTGGATCGATCTGGCTGCGCTTGGCAGTCCGAGTCTGGCGATGGCGGCCGCACGCGTGCGTCAGGCAAAAGCCATGGCGGGTGTGGCCGAATCGGCTGAATCGGTGCAGATCAACGCCGACAGCACATTGAAACGGCACAACTGGCCGACCGACCAGTTCTATGGCCCCGGTGAGTTATCGAACACCAGCACGTGGGACAACAACGCATCCTTGGGTCTGAGTTATTCCCTCGACTTGTGGGGTCGCGAAAGCAACAACAGCGAACGCGCGCTGGACCTTGCCCACATGAGCGCGGCGCAGGAACGTCAGGCGCAGCTGGAATTGCAGGACAACATGGTCCGCGCTTACATCCAGTTGTCGCTCAACTACGCCCAGCGCGACATCGCTGAGGCGACGCTCAAACAGCAACAGCAGATTCTTGATTTGGCGCAGCGTCGCTTGCAGGGCGGCATCGGCACGCATTTTGAAGTCAGCCAGGCCGAGACCCCGTTGCCGGAAACCCACCGCCAGATCGATGCACTGGACGAAGCGATCGCCCTGAGTCGCAACCAGATTTCGGCGTTAGCGGGCAAAGGACCGGGAGAGGGCGCGCAATTGCAGCGCCCGACGCTGTCGTTGCAAGCGCCGCTGAAACTGCCATCGGCATTGCCCGCCGAACTGCTGGGCCAGCGCCCGGACGTGGTTGCCAGCCGTTGGCGAGTGGCGGCGCAGGCGCGGGGCATTGATGTGGCGCACGCAGGCTTTTATCCGAACGTCGATCTGGTGGGCAGCCTCGGCTACATGGCCACCGGTGGCGGCATGCTGGAGTTTCTGACCGGCAAGAAATTCAACTACAGCGTCGGTCCGGCGATCACCCTGCCGATCTTCGACGGCGGGCGCTTGCGCTCCGATTTGGGCGAAGCGTCTGCGGGTTATGACGAGGCCGTGGCGCAGTACAACCAGACGCTGGTGAATGCGCTAAAAAGCATCTCCGATCAGCTGATTCGCCGCGCGTCGATGGACAAGCAGCAAGGCTTTGCCGACGAATCGGTGGCGACGGCGCAGAAGACTTATGACATCGCGATGGTCGCCTACAAGCGCGGCCTCACTGATTACCTGAATGTGTTGAACGCGCAGACGTTGCTGTTCCATCAGCAGCAGGTGCAGCAGCAGGTTCAGGCCGCGCGGTTGACCGTGCACGCCGAGTTGGTGGTGGCGTTGGGTGGTGGGTTGATGGCGGGCAATGATTCGCCGGCGCAGGACCGGACCGTGGCGCCCAAGACGCCCAAGACGTTGGCGGTGTTTGACAAGTGAGCCAGACCATTTTGCAGCGCCAATGCAGGCCTCTTCGCGGACAGGTCCGCTCCCACAGGGCTGGGCGGAGTCCTTGTGGGAGCGGACCTGTCCGCGAATGCGTTGGGCCAGCCACCAGAGGTCACGAACTGAGATGACCACGCTCCTGCACCGCATCACCACTTTGCCATGGCGCCGGGAATTCTTCGGCTGGGCGCGAAGCGATGGCGTGACCTGGATCTACATCTTCAAGGTGCTGATTGCGGCGTTCCTGACCTACTGGCTGGCCATGCGTCTGGAACTGCCGCAACCGCGCACGGCGATGATCACCGTGTTCATCGTCATGCAGCCGCAGAGCGGGCACGTGTTCGCCAAGAGTTTTTACCGCTTTCTCGGCACGCTCGCAGGGTCGGTGGTGATGGTGCTGCTGATGGCATTGTTTGCGCAGAACAGCGAGCTGTTTCTCGGCAGCCTGGCGCTGTGGGTCGGCTTTTGCTGCGCCGGCGCTGCCCGTTATCGCAACTTTCGCGCCTACGGCTTTGTGCTGGCCGGCTACACCGCTGCGATGACCGGCCTGCCAGCGTTGGCGCACCCCGAAACCTCGTTCATGGCGGCCATGTGGCGGGTGCTGGAAATCTCCCTCGGTATCGCCTGTTCAACGCTGGTCACCGCCGCGATCCTGCCGCAAAGCTCTGGCGCGTCGATGCGCAACGCTTTGTATCAGCGCTTCGGCGTGTTCGCTGCATTCGTCAATCACGGGCTGCGCGGCACCTCCGATCCTGCGTCGTTCGAAGCCAATAACGTGCGCTTTATTGCCGACGCAGTAGGGCTGGAAGGGCTGCGCGCAGTCACGGTGTTTGAAGACCCGCACATGCGTCGGCGCAACGGACGGCTCAACCGTTTGAACAGCGAATTCATGACGCTGACCACGCGCTTCAACGCCCTGCATCAACTGCTCGAACGCCTGCGCAATCGCGGCGAAACCACGGTGCTGCGGGCGATTGAGCCGGGGCTGACTGCGCTGGCGAAGCTGCTGGATGATTTTGCTGGACGCGCGCTGATCGACGCGGACGCCAAGCTGCTGGCCAGCCGGTTAAGCGCCTACCAGGCCGAGTTGCCCGACCATGTGCGCAGTCTTCGCGCCGAGTTTATGAAGACTGAACCCAGTGATGACCAGCAGTTGGATTTCCACACCGCCTACGAACTGCTTTATCGCTTCGTCGACGACATGCACGATTACGCGCAGACCCACGCCTCACTGGCCGATCACAGCCACGAGCGGGAGAAATGGGTCGAGCCGTTCCTGTCGAAAACCAACTGGATGGCCTCAGCCGCTTCGGGCATTCGGGCGACGTTCATTCTGGGCGTGATGTCGGTGTATTGGGTCGCAACGGCGTGGCCGAGCGGCGCGACGATGACCCTGGTATCGGCGGCCACTGTGGCGCTGTCCGCGACCACGCCCAACCCGCGACGCATGTCGTTTCAAATGGCGTGCGGGACCGCCCTCGGCGCGGTGCTGGGCTTTTTCGAAACCTTCTTCATCTTCCCGCAGATCGACGGTTTTCCGTTGTTGTGCATGGTGCTGGCGCCGGTGTTTGCCTTTGGCGCGTTCCTGGCCTCACGCCCGCAGTGGGCGGGCTATGGATTGGGATTGCTGATTTTTTTCAGTATCGGATCGGCGCCCGAGAACCTTACGGTCTACAACCCCTACGTGTTCATCAACGACTACATCGCCATGGTCATTGGCATGCTGCTCTGCGCGGCAGCGGGGGCGATTATCCTGCCGCCCAACAGTCGTTGGTTGTGGCAGCGTCTGGAAAATGACCTGCGACGGCAGGTGGTATTTGCCATCAGCGCGCCGCTCAAAGGCATGCGTTCAAGCTTTGAAAGCCGCACCCGCGACTTGATGCATCAGGCTTATGGCTTGGCGGCGGGGCGTCCGGAAGTACAACGCAACCTGCTGCGCTGGATGTTCGTGGTGCTGGAAGTCGGTCAGGCGATCATGGAGCTGCGCCGCGAGCAGGACGTGTTGCCGGTCCACCCCAGCTACGCCGAATCGCAACCCTGGCGGCAGGCGATCCGGGTTATGGGGCGCTCGCTGATTCGCCTGTTTATCCAGCCGGATCGCAACAATCTGGCGCGCAGCCTTTACGCCGTCGACCACGCTATTACCTGCGTAGCCCAGACCGACGAGCCCTTCGCGCCGCATTTCGATACTTCGCCGTTGCGTCGGGTCAAGAGCCATCTGCACTTCATCCGCACTTCGCTGCTCGACCCGCAGTCGCCTCTGGCCGCCTACGCCCCCAATCACGAGCCGCAAGGACTTCTGCATGCCGCGTGAAATTGCTTTTCACGGCGTTTACATGCCCACCGTGACCGTGATGTTCGTGGTGGCGATGGTCATTGCCTGGGCCCTGGACCGGTTGATGTCCGGGCTTGATCTGTACCGTTTCTTCTGGCATCCGGCGCTGTTGCGCCTGAGCCTGTTCAGCTGCATTTTCGGCGCCATGGCGCTCACTGTTTACCGTTGAGGCTCGTTGCTTGAGATGAAAAAGCTCTTCAGTCTGATCGCCACATTGCTGGTGCTGGCGTTGGCCATCTGGATAGGCCGGCTGCTGTGGATTCACTACATGGACACGCCCTGGACCCGTGACGGGCGAGTGCGCGCGGACGTGATCAACGTCGCCGCCGATGTGACTGGCACCGTGGTGGATGTGCCGGTGCGCGATAACCAACAAGTGAAAAAGGGCGATCTGTTGATGCAGATCGACCCTGAGCATTATCAGTTGGCGGTCAAGCAGGCGCAGGCGCTGGTGTCGTCGCGCAAAGCAACGTGGGAGATGCGCAAGGTCAACGCCAGCCGTCGCGCCGACATGGACAATCTGGTGATTTCAGCCGAAAGCCGCGAAGACGCCTCCAACGTCGCCACCTCGGCCCAGGCCGATTACCAGTTGGCCCAGGCGCAACTGGAAGCCGCCGAACTGAACCTCAAACGCACGCGCGTGCTGGCGGCGGTGGACGGCTACGTGACCAACCTCAACGTGCATCGCGGCGATTACGCGCGCATCGGCGAAGCAAAGATGGCCGTGGTTGATATGAATTCGTTCTGGGTCTATGGCTTCTTCGAAGAAACCAAATTGCCCCACGTCAATATCGGTGACCCGGCGGACATGCAGTTGATGAGCGGCGAAGTCATGAAAGGCCACGTCGAAAGCATCGCCCGCGCCATCTACGACCGCGATAACCCCGAGAGCCGCGAGCTGATCGCCGACGTCAATCCGACCTTCAACTGGGTACGTCTGGCCCAGCGCGTGCCGGTACGCATTCATCTGGATTACGTACCGGCGGGCGTGGTGTTGGCGGCGGGTATTACGTGTACCGTTATCGTCAATCCGGGTGATCAGTTGTAGAGATACGCAGGGTCAATCTCTAAATCTGCTGCTTGGGCATGAATGTTCAAAGCAGCCCCCGATTTAATGACCGTCGCTGATGCCGCCGCCGCGAGAAGTTCCTTGATTGCAGCCTTGGCTTGCTCGCGCGCCAGCTTGCGCAGGACAGGGGGATTAGCGATAAACACGCCCTGCCGGTCATAGGCCCCAAGTACTGTAGACCCGGCCAGCCCCTCGGCGTAGTTGATTTCGGTCGGCTTGAACTCTATCGCAGGGGCCTTCGGATACTGCGCTTTGTAATGGTTGGCGTAGAGGTGGTAGCCATCATAGCGGCGGGCATCGATGAGGTAGGTGTAGCCACCCTTGCCGCCGCCGTAGACGAAAGCTCCGGTGTTTTCCTCCAGATAGAAAAACGACGTGGAAATGCCCTTGCCGTCAGGGTCCAGCGCATCGTGGCCACCCCCGAATCCGCCGCGCACGCCGGTGACCTGGTGAATATCGCGCTTGATATCTCCAGGTGGCGTGCGCAGCTGGAATCCTTCTTTGAACACTACTTCGGGTGGGCGCATGTCGCCGCGAAACACCTGGCCGCGCCAGATCGTCAGGTCGTGACCTTCTACGGCTTTGTTCAACATTCGGCCCTGACCCCTGACCAGTTTCTGCGCATGCTCAGGGCCCGTCGCAAGCTGTTGGGTGAGCGCGACGTTGAAGCGCTCGATTTGAGCCGCAGTCGGTTTGCGTACGGTGCTGATGACCTGGTGAGGCAGCTGCGAAGCGCCGGGGAAGTAGTGGCGGCGCAATAATTTGGCCACTCGGGTGCTGACCTTCGATTGCATCGCTGCTGATAGCGCTTTGCCAAGTATCTTCTGTGCAAGCGGCCCCGCTATTTCTGAAACGCCCATGATGAAAGCGGATGTATAGCGCTCGCTTGCCTGATCTGGCGTGTCGGCCAGAGACCCTCGAATCCCCTCCAGCGTCGACGCCGTCATCCCCAAAAGGAACGAGGCGACCATTCTCCCCGCCACTAACGCGCCGCCTGCCGGCAACAGCACGGCCATGGAGAGTCCTTGCAACATCGCCACGCCCAGTTCAAGGCTTTTGTCAGTGAAACGTTCGGTGTCGGTGGAGACCAGCGTGTCCATGTCCGACAACATTCGGTTCAGTCTGAGCACGTAAAGCTCGCCGACTATATCTTCACTGTTGGCGAACGTCAGAGAGGGCCGCGTTATGACTTTCTTGCCGAGGAAAATCTTACGATAGAGCAGACTGTCGTTACCCTCCCTGAGTCTTTCATAGATGGGCAGTCGTTCAAGTATCAGACGCTTGAGCGTCGGCGAACGTGTGACAAATATCATGCGCTGGGTGGTGTCGGCAGGCAGCTCCAGGACCGCCTGTTCGGGCACCATCCCAAGGAAAATCAGCAAGCTGTTTCGGTTGGCGTATTCGCTGTCCTTAGGCCACGCCAGTCGCGCGACCTGCCCGAGCTGAACCCCGCTGGCGCGATGAAAATGGACGGTCTGGAGCTTGATTCGCTTATCCAGGCAGGCCTGCGCCAGGCTGCGATTGTCGGGTTTGATCTCGGCCCTGTTCAGGTACGCCTTGAGAATCGTGTCCAACTCGTTTTCGATCAGCAGTCTGGAAATGTACTCGACATCCGGGCGCACGAACGTTGTATCGATCTCGGCTCTGTATTCGTTTTGCAAGTCAGCACTTTCCAACGCGGTGGTGAGAGCTTTGGGATATTCGGGAGGCCAGACGATGCGCAAGCTCGTACCGTTTTGCAGCTGCTTGATGTAGCTGTCGGTGACGATGTCGAACAGCTTGAATTGCCGGCTTTTGGGCAGCATAGACGGTACGCCGCCCTGAATAGGGCCTGTGAACGGCGCAGGCAGATGTTCCATATAGCGGACGGTAATCAGTGTTTGGCTGGTAATGGCGGCTTTTGTTTGCGGCTCGGCGTCGGACTCCTCAACCAGTCGCGCGATTGCGGTTTCGATATAGGCGATAGGGCTGAAAAGCCTGGGATTTACGATGTCGGTGAAGAAGTGCGCGATATCGTCGATTGCGATATTCAGTGCGTCATTTTCAGTCTCTGTACTGTTCAGGGCTCGGTCGGCGGGTTGCGCGTCGTTCGTGTTCATGTTCGTCATCCTTGACGGTCGGCATCAGCGTTGTTGCTGACGTTCGTCACAGATTATGGCGCCGGGTGTAGGAGATGGCTGTCGGAAATGTCGTCAGTCGGGATAGGGCAGGAGCGTTCTTCACGTTGATTTGTGCAGGGGAGGCTGCGGGGCTTTGCCCGTCCATCCTGGCGCAGTGGCTTGACGCTTGCAGCGAGGGGGGGCGTTTTGTCAGAGTTTGCCGCCCAACCCAAACCGTTTGCTCAACACCCGATCCAGCAACCCCTTGGGCAGCAGCCAAGCCAGCAGTGGCAGCGCGTGGCAGCCGTTTCCGGATCTCAATAACCGTGGCGGTTTAGGTTGGCGCACGGCCCTGAGCACGTCTCGGGCAAAGTCGACGGCGGGTGTGGGGTTGTTCTGCGAAGCATTGGCGCGGGCGCGGATACTGTCGCGCAACGGCCACCACGGTGAGCCTTCGTGGATCAGCTGTTCTGCTTCGCGTTTGGCGTTGTTGGCGAACTGGGTGTCGATGGCTCCGGGTTGTACTTCCATGACGCGGATACCGAACGGCGCGAGTTCCAGGCGCAAGGCTTCGTTCATCGCATGCACTGCCGCCTTGGATGCGCAATAACCGCCGGCAAACGGCGTGACCAATACGCCGGACACGCTGCCAATGTTGACCAACAGGCCTTTGCAGCGGCGCAGGGCTGGGAACAGTGCGCGAGTGACACCGACGATGGAAAACACGTTGGTTTCAAATTGTCTGCGCAGCCCCTCGACGCCGCCGTCGAGCAAGGGGCCGATGCCGCCGTAACCTGCGTTATTGATCAGCACGTCGAGCGCAGTGTTGGTTTGGTCGAGCCTGGCCACCAGCCGCACAAGCGCGGTTGGGTCATTGACGTCCAGCTCGATGCCGGTGAAGCCTGCGGCGTTGAGCGCCAACACGTCTTCTGGCTTGCGAGCCGTGGCCCATACTTCATATCCCGCCGACTTGAAGGCATCAGCCATGGCGCGACCGATGCCGCTGGAACAACCGGTAATGAGGGCAACGGGCATGGCGTGATGTTCCTTGCGTAGAGATGTGTGGGAGGGAGCTTGCTCGCGAAGCGTTATGTCGGACGATGACGATGTGGAAGGCATTGCGACGCCTCGCGAGCAAGCCTCCTCCCCCATAGCGTTGTTGGTGGGGGCTGGAGGGGCTAATCCGAAAACGTGCCCTGCAATCGTTCGGCGCGAAATTCAAGGGTTTGCGGTCGATAGCCCACGCGCAATGGGGGCAAGGGGAGACAGTCCTGCCATTGGCTGCCGGGGAGCAATTCGCCAGGCCCGCGATAGCGTGGGGCGGTGTACGTGTCTTCGGCGAGATTGACGGTATCGCCTGGTGCGTAAGCGGCCACCTTCCAGCGCAGTTCGCTGAGCGGCACCTTATTGCCGTTATCGATCAGCACCAGCAATGGTCGGCCAATCGGGCATTGCTCAGGGGCATAGTCCAGGCGCAGTTGCAGCCGTTCCAACCGCTGCGTGTCGCGGCTGTCCTGCCAGATCACGCCCAGCGCAACGATCCCCAGCCCTGCCGCCGCCGCCAGCGAAACCGGCAACGCTTTGGATGGGTAACGTAAGAGCAGGACCAGCCAGGTGAGCAGCAGTATGGCGCCGAAAATCATGGGGAGCGTCCGGAACGGGCAGATGTGGGCATCGTACCGAAAGGGGAGGGTTAGACCAAATCTCTGATTTCACTTGGGCCGGCGCGGAACCCGTGGGAGCGGACCTGTCCGCGAATACGTCGTCACATCCGATGCATCTGTGGCCTGAAACCCTGCATTCGCGGACAGGTCCGCTCCCACAGTTTGTTCAAAAGCTAATGAATGTCCCACGCACAAAAAAGCCCCCGTCGAGCGACTGCGCATGGGGCTTCGCAGAGCTTGACGGGGGCAGGAGATGCTCGCTGAACGCGAGTATCAGCGTGCGATGGTTTGGGTTTTTATCCCCGCTTCCGCCGAGTTGTTAGAGCGGCCATAGACGTCTTCGAAACGTTCGATATCGTCTTCGCCCAGGTAGCTGCCTGATTGGACTTCGATGATTTCCAGCGGGATCTTGCCTGGGTTTCGCAAGCGGTGGACCGACGCGATCGGGATGTAGGTGGACTGGTTTTCAGTGAGCAGGAACACGTTCTCGTCACAGGTGACCTGAGCGGTGCCCGAAACAACGATCCAGTGTTCGGCGCGGTGATGGTGCATCTGCAGCGACAGGCTGGCGCCCGGCTTCACCGAGATACGCTTGACCTGGAAACGGCCGCCCATGTCCACGGAGTCGTACGAGCCCCACGGGCGATAGACCTCAAGGTGGTTCTGGGTTTCGGTGCGACCCTGTTCGTTCAGGGTGTTGACCATCTGCTTGACGCCCTGAACCTTGTCCTTGTGGACGATCATCATGGCGTCTTTGGTTTCGACCACAACGATGTCGTCCAGACCAATCACTGACACCAGTTTGCCGTTGCCGTGAACCATGCAGTTGCGGCTGTCCTGCAAGATGACGTCGCCTTTGGTGACGTTGCCGTTGGCGTCTTTGTCATGCACGGCCCACAGCGAAGCCCAGCAACCCACGTCGCTCCAGCCGGCTGAAAGTGGCACAACGCAGGCGCGTTGGGTTTTTTCCATCACGGCGTAGTCGATGGAGTTGTCCGGGCACTGAGCAAAGGTTGCCGGATCGATTTCGACGCTGTCGCCTTCTTGCTGGCTGCGCTCAAGGGTCAGCAGGCAGGTGTCGTAGATGTCCGGGTCGTGCTTTTTCAGCTCTTCGAGGAAGCGGCTGGCACGGAACAGGAACATGCCGCTGTTCCAGAAGTAACCACCGGCTTCGACGAATTCGGTGGCGCGTTTTTCGTCCGGTTTTTCGACGAAGTGCGAAACACGGCTCACACCTTCAGGCAGCAGGGCGTCGGCGGTTGATTTGATGTAGCCGTAGCCGGTTTCTGGCTTGGTGGCCGGGATGCCGAACAACACCATTTCGCCACGTTCGGCGGCAACGGTGGCCAGGGCCAGTGCGCGTTGCAGGGCTTTTTGATCTTCGATGACGTGGTCGGCTGGCAGTACCAGCATCAGTTCGTCGCGACCCTCGTTGACCAGCATCATTGCGGTCAGGGCCACGGCCGGTGCGGTATTGCGGCCGAACGGTTCCATGATGATGGATTGGGTGTCCAGGTTCAGCGCACCCAGTTGCTCGTTGACGATGAAGCGGTGTTCCTTGTTGCACACCACGATGGGGTGCTGCATGCCTTCGAACACCAGGCGCTCAAGGGTTTGCTGAAACAGGGTGTGCTTACCGGTCAGCGCCAGGAACTGTTTAGGGAACTGTTTGCGCGAAAGCGGCCAGAGTCGGGAACCGCTGCCACCTGACAAGATCACTGGAATCATTTTGTTTCTCCAATAGCAAAAGCGTTCGAATGGGCTGAATCGGTATCTGTCGTTTCGTCTTGCTTATTGTTGTCTTGCATCGGTCGGCGCTCTCTTGGCAACAATGCCTAGCACCGACCGCATATCTCGCTTCTGCCGAAGGCGTAAACCTGAGGTCAGGGTGTAGCTGAACCACCCCGTTCGCCGGGTTACTACCGCTGCGCGGCAGATCGTGGGCAAGCCCTACTCCTACGGCCTGCGGCCAGAATCAGAAGCTGCCACGTGCCAAAGAGCTTCTGCCGAAGGCGTAGGAGCCTGGCTTGCCGGCGATCGGCGGGGCACCCGTCGTAAAACCTGAGATCGAGGTGTAGCTGAACCACCCCGTTCGCCGGGTTACTACCGCTGCGCGGCAGATCGTCGGCAAGCCAACTCCTACGGCCTGCGGCCAGAATCAGAAGCCATTTGCCGAAATCAGAAATCGCTTATCGAGTCGCGGTAGGGCGCTTTACCCAGACCGGGGACAAGTTGGTGCCGCTACCGGTGACATACAGCACGGCGGCTTCGCCACGCTCCAGTGCGACGGGCTTGACGTCGCTGACTTTCTTGTCGCCTTCGTACAGGGCCAGGCTGACTTTGACCGGGTTGATCTCGCGCTCGCCGGTGCCCTTGGCTTTGACCGCTTCAACTACGGCGGTTTTGCCGTCGGCGGTCTTCAGGGTCAGCGGTTTGTCGCTCAGGTTCTGCACGCGCACCAGGGACTTCTGCTTGTTCTTGAATGGCGGCTCTTCGACCAGTTGCGGAGTGCCTGAGGTGTTGTTGACGATGGTGTAGTAGTGATCGCCCGCGAGTTTCACCGGCAGGGTCTGGCTGCCGATCTTGGCGCTGTAATCGCCTTGGGGCATGAAGCTGAAGTCGCTGCTGGCCAGTGGGCCGACTTCGCTCAGGTTGGTATTGCCGACGCTGGCGCTGACTTCGGCATTGCTGGCGTTGTAAACCCGCACAAAGGTCGAGCCTTTGGGTGCGGTCGGGCCGTAGAGCGCGGAGTCACCGGCGTAAGCCTGCAACGAGACGAAGCCAAGGCTGGCGGCCAGGACGCAGGTTTTCAGCAGACGGCTGGTGCGTACGCAAGTGGCCAAACGATTTGGAGTGGTCTGTAAGGTCATTTTGAGAGTCCTCTCAGTTTTGCGCCCGGTTGGGCGACTCGGAGTTGTTGGCGTTAAGTGCCAGATTTTGTTGAGGGTCACGGGCCTTTTTCAGTTCGGCAATCCACTGAGGATCGAACTCGCCAAGGTCGTTGTGAGCGGGCAGGTAACGCTCCGGGAATTCCCAGATCAGCACCTGCGGCGGGCTGCTCTTGAAGGCGTCGGTCTGCAGATATTTGAGCATCGGCAGGATCGGGCCATGGCCGTCTTCGGCGTAATTGACGACGTCACTGTTCAGCGCCTGCTTGAGGGCGCCGGCAAAGTTCCAGTTAGGGTTGGCGCTGTAGCTGGTACCGACCAGGCCGACTGCTACCTGATTGTCGGCAAACAGTGCATCACCGCTGTCAGCCTCAGGCGTGGCAGGGTTGGTACTGCGTTGTTGCAGATCATCGGGTTTTGGCAGCAGGTTGCTGAACAATGGGTCCAGTGGCAGGAAGTTGGTCAGGTCGCCCTTGTACGGTTCGCTCGCTTTAGCTTCGGTGACGAAGGTCTGCGGGTCGCCGTTCAGTGGCGTCTGCTTCGAGATCGCTGCACCCAGTTGCTGCGCAACCACTTCGGCGCCCATCGGCGTCCAGTGGGTGTCAGTGCGCAGGAACACCTGGCCGTTGTTTTTGGCGTTTTGCAGCGGGGTCAGCAGGTCAGGGGCAAAAATCCCTGCCTGACTCACTTGCGCATGAAACTGCTGGTACAAGTCAGTGTGCAGCGTGGCCGGGGCATTGCTGCCGATATGCTCCGGATACAGACGGGTCTTGGCCGGAATGATCGCCAGCACCAGCTCTGTGCCTTGCTTTTTCAGCTGATCGCGCACGCCCTGAATGATTGCCAGGTTGTCTGCTTCGTTCTGCTCGCCGTTGGCCACTGCATCGAATTCTTCGTCGGTGTAGAGCCATTGGTCCTTGCCCAGGACAACGCCGGGACGACCTTCGTTGAACACCTTGTAATCCAGCGCCGCCCAGAGGTTGGTGCCCAGGCGCTTGATCGGAAACTCTTCGTCGTAATGGGTTTCCACAGCCTTGGTCCAGCGACCGTTGAGCACTGTGGTTTCCTGGGACGTCGAGAAGCCGCTGAAGCTGCGCAAGGACCAGATTCCCAGTGCCAGCAGGATCGCCAGAAACAGCGCGATGTAGAGGATTCGTAATGAACGGGTCATGTCAGGCTCCTCAGAACTGGAAGTAAAGGAACGGCGAGAAACTGGCCGCCGAGAGTTTGAGAATCGAGGCCACGAACATCAGCAGAATCAAGCCGCGCATGACGTAGCGCGACCAATCGGCAGTCCAGTAGGCCGGCTGAACCTGGGCTTCGACGCCCACGGTGAAACCCGGCTGGTGAATGCTGCCTGGCTTGTCGCCCGGTACGGCTTTGATCAGGCCTGGTTGCGCGGTCGCAGGGCCATCAGCTTTTACTGGCTTATCTCGATCGGTTTTCAAAGGCGCGCGGTTTTTGTAGAAATCGCGCAACCCGAAGAACGCCAGCGTGATGTACGCCACTACCAGCGTTGCCACTTGCAGACCGGTGAGGCTGGCCTGGTTGAGTTCGGACAACTGCCATTCACTGAAGCTGAACATCGCGCCATACATGCGGCCGGCGACGTGCAGGTTTTCCGAGCGGAAGATCACCCAGCCCATGACCACCAAAAGGAAAGTCAGCGCCCAGCGAACCGGATTGAAACTGCGCGGCGTGGTGTTGATCCCAAGGGCCTTTTCAATTGCCAGCCACAGGCCGTGCCATGCACCCCAGACGATGTAGGTGATGTTGGCGCCGTGCCATAGACCACCCAGCAACATCGTCAGGAACAGGTTGCGGTAGGTCGCAATTTTGCCACCACGATTGCCGCCCAAGGTGATGTACAGATAGTCACGCAGCCAGGTGGACAGGCTGATGTGCCAACGACGCCAGAACTCGGTGATCGACTGACTGATGTAAGGCTGTTTGAAGTTTTCCATGAAACGGAAACCCATCATCAGGCCCAGGCCGATGGCCATGTCGCTGTAACCGGAAAAGTCGAAATACAACTGCGCGGTATAGGCCAGCGCGCCCAGCCAGGCATCCCCAGTGGTGGGGTGCTGCAAGGCGAAGCAATGATCGGCAACGACCGCCAGCGTGTCGGCAATGAACACCTTCTTGATGAAGCCCTGCATGAAGCGGGTGGCACCCTCTGAGAACTTGTCCAGCGTGTGTGTGCGGTTGTTGAACTGATCGGCCAGATCGCGGAAACGCAGCACCGGTCCTGCAATCAGGTGCGGGAAGATCGCAACGAATGCAGCGAAGTCGATCAGGTTGCGCGTCGCCGGGGTGTCGCCACGGTACACGTCGATGATGTAGCTGATGGACTCGAAGATGTAGAACGAGATCCCGATCGGCAGCAGTACGTGGGTGAGGATGAAGGGCGAAAGACCGACCGACGTCATCATCGCGTTGATGCTGTCGACGCCAAAGTTGGCGTACTTGAAGTAGCCCAGGATGCACAAGTCCACGGCCACGCCGAGCAGCAACCAACGCTGCGCCGGTTTGGTTCGCACGCCTGCTGCGCCCACCTTGAGGCCGATCCAGTAGTTCCACAGCGTGACCGCTGCGAACAGGGCCAGGAAGTCCACTCGCCACCAGGCATAGAACACGTAGCTGGCGATCAGCAGCAGCAGGTTGCGATAGCGTTGCCCGCTCAAGTAGTACAAGCCGAGAAACACCGGCAAGAACAAGAACAGGAACACGTTGGATGAGAAAACCATCCTGATATCTCCGTTTATCCAACATCCAGGGGCCGAAGCCCCCCCATACCCCCCCAGCTCCAGAGCGGGGGGGTGAAACGTTTGAAGCGTCAGCGACAACCAAACCCGTGGGAGCGGACCTGTCCGCGAAGGAGCCAGATCAAACGATCGATATCTGCCCCAATGAATGCATTGCCGGGGCCGACGCAATCGCGGACAGGTCCGCTCCCACAGGTGTTAATCGCGTCGATTACGAACCGCTTTTGTCACCCTTTTCATGCGTCGGGTCATAAGTGCGGGTCAGATCGCCGCCGAGGCGGAAGTTCTTGAACGGCTGCATCTTGTGCTTCTGTTCCAGCACGTCCGGGCTGCAGTCGTACAGCGAGCAGTACGGTTCCAGCCAGGCGAATTTCATGGCGGTTTTCAGGTCCGTCATGTCCTGCTTTTCACCATCGCGGGCGGCGAATTCACTACCCGAATCCTTCACGCCAGCCAGCACCCGATCACCCAGACGCTTCAGCGCACCGTTGTTTTCCGGACGCAGATCCACACCGTTTACCTGAGCGAAACTGGCGATCATCGCCAGCGGCGGCAGGGCGTAGTTGTGATAGGCGAGGGCGCGTTGCTTGCGCTTCAACTCGTTAGGCAGGAAACCTTGCGCGTCGACCTGATTGGCGGCCAGGCGGAACTCCTTCACCGACCAGTCGAACAAGTCCTTGCGATTGGTGGCCACAGACGTTGCCATCACCGACCAGGCTGCCCAGTACGAATGGTTGTTGGTTTTGTCGAGCGGCAGGTTGTTCCAGTCGCTCACCACCTGATCGCCCAGCTTGCTGAACCAGGCTTCTATGACCTTCGCGTCCTGCTGGCGGGTCGCCAACGGGTGCGAATCGGAGAACTTCAGGCGCAGATAAGACGACGACATACTGCCCAACGCCCATTTGCGCATGGACTTGCCGGTGTGGTTGAAGTCGGTGGACTCCAGCGCATCGGCCTTGGCCCAAGTGGTCAACATATTCAGCGCGCAGTCGAGCTGTTCCGGACGACCATCGCGCATGTACTGCATGACCACTTTGCTGGTGTTGCGCTCCATGGTGGTGATGGATTTGGTCGCATCACGGAACGCCTGTTCGGATGCCTTGTTCAGCGTGGAACGTGCCTTGTCCGAGCCTTCGTACTTGCTGCGAAACACCAGTTTGTCGGTGTACGGCTGCGGAATGGCGTCGCAGGAGAACTTGTTCTCACCACTTTTGAATTTCTCCACGCCTTCGTAATAACCCTGCGGCGGCACGAGTGTCGTGGCGGCGCTGGCGCTATTGGCGAAAACGGTCGATGACAGCACTGCCAGCGAGAGAAGAGTAGGGAGCATCATTTTTGGAGTGTGCATAGGAGCCTCATAACCCGGCTTGCGCGGTGCGATGCGCGACATTCGGGAACACGTTGCGTTTGCATACTTTGGCTTCGACTTGCTGGGGTGCAGTGCCCGCTTCCGGACCCTGTACTTCCAGTGCGAGCAATTGCTGGTCAGCCCAGTCCTTGTCATCGCGCAGTTCGAAGGCGAAGCGCCCGTCGGTATCGGATGTTTCAGGTTTCTCGATTTTCAAATCTTCGTGGCGGCCGTTCATGTACCAGAGTCGGGCCTGAAGGGTCTTCACCGAGGTGTCGGCGAATTTGATATCGATCTGATTACTGCCGTTACGCACGTCCTTGATGCCATTTTTGCCGTTGACCAACAGTTCGTTGGTGCCCGGCTTGAGCGAAGTGCTGGCGCTCATGAGCGCCGGCTTGCCCTCGCAGCCGTTGTCCAGCAAGGACATCATCTGGCGGTAGATGGTCTCCTGGTCCAGACGGTACAGCGGCGAGAATTCCCAGATGAGAATCTTCGGTGGGTGTTTCTGGAAGTCGTCGCTGCCCAGGTACTGCAGCATCGAGCCTTCGAGGCCACCGCCAGGGAATGAAACGTTCAATACGTCGGCGCCCATGTATTCCTGAAGAAACCCGGCGAAGTTGTAGTTCTTGCCGCTGTGGCTGGTGCCGACCAGGGTGATTTCCGGGGTCCCGGAGTCGCCGAACAGATCGCCGTCCGCCGCCTCGCCCTTGGGCTCGGTTTCGAACATGTCCATGTACTGGATCGCGTAGCTGGAGTTGCACAACTGACCGGCCATGTTGTGCAGGGTGCCTTTCTTGCCCATGCGGCCGGAGATGTGAGACTCGAATTCACGCTTGGGCACGCTGGCGAATTCCGGCAGTTGCTTCACCGATTCGGCGACGATCTTCGCGGTACGTTGGGCACCGTATGGGGTCCAGTGCTGGTCGCCACGGAAGTAGAAATCGTGGGCCTGTTGCTCGTTGGTCAACGGCGACAAGTCCGGCACGGTGTAGCCCATTTTCGCGAAACGGCCGAGCATCGCCTGATAGTTTTTCAGCGCGGTGTTGTAGTCGAATTTGTCGCGTTCGGCCGGGAACAGCTTGTTGCGATCCACCAGGCCGCGAGTGGGCTGATACACCACTACCAGCTCTACGCCTTTACTCTTGAACGCGTCGTGCAGTTCTTTCATCCGCGCGTAACCTTCAGGCGTGGTGTCGAACTCGGTGCGCAGGTCTTCTTTGGTCCGGAACAGCCAGTCGCCCTGCGCCTGGACCAGCGTGGTGAAGTTCTGCTGATAGCGTGAAACGTAGTTTTTCTCGTCGTGCGCTTCCGGGCACAGACTGCAGCAGGGCTCGGCCTTGAAAGTTGGCGCGGCGGCTGCGTCGTCTGCGTAGGCGTTGCCCGCAGCGAACAGCGCAGCGGTCAGGCCGGAAAGGCTGAGAAACTTGATCAGTTGAGCGTGCATAGAAATTCCTCAGTCCCGCATGTCTGTCTGACGTTCGACCGGGTCGATCAATACGGCTTTTTGTTGGCGCACCAGCAGGTCGAGGATTTCATCCTGGCGGTCGCCGAGAATCCCGTTGAAGGTGATGCCGCTGGTTTTGGTGGGCGCCAGCATCGACACCTTGTACAGCTCGACGCTGAGCGGGGAGTCGATGGACAAAGGCCCGGAGCCGTTGGACGCAAGATTGCCGCCGACCATGATCAGCGACACTTCGGCGTCGAACGGATCGAGCTTGATGTCGCGGTCGGTGTCGCTCAGGTCCTTGATGTGGCCGTAGACGCCCATCAGGCCATTACCCATGGCGAGGTTCTCGTACAGCCTGATGTTGGTGCTGTTACGGACCCGAATCCCGTGACGACGGTTGGCGAATACGCGGTTGCCCCAGATCATGTTGTCGCCACTTTCATACAGCGTGATGCCGTCGGAGTGGTTGCGGTAGATCTCGTTGTAAGCCACCAGATTGTTGACGCTGTTACGGTCGAGCACGACGCCGGACAGGTGATTTTCGTAGCTTTTGTTGTTGATGATGAAGCTGTCGTTCACTTCACGGGACACGATGATGCCGTGCTTTTTCTTGGTCCCGAACACCGTGTTTTCGGCAATGATCAGACCGTGGGAACGGTCATGGGGGTCGATGCCGTAAACGATGTTGTCGCGGTAGGTGCTGCCCTTGACGACGAAGTCGCGGGCTTCATAGCAGTAGAAGCCGTACCACAGGTCCGAGAATTCGGAGTTGATGATCCAGCCGGTAGGGTCCGGACGCTTCATCACCGCCTTCATGTTCGGTGTGTACTGGGAAATGCTCACCCCGTACGACTTGCTGTTGTTGTAGCCCAGGCTCGCGACCTTGGTGTTGACGATGTAGGTCTGCGTGCCACCCCAAGACAACAGGAATGGGCGGAATTCCTTCGGCGTCTTGTAGAGGGACGGGCCGTTGGCTTTTTCGCTCCAGCCGGTCAACTTGGTGTCGGTAATGAACAGCATGTTGTCGTTGACCACAAACGCGCCGGCTTCTTGAGACAAACGCAGTTCCTGGGTCTTTTTATCGACTTCGAGGATGCCTTTCTTGCCGACCACAATCGGCAGGCGCGCAATGAATACGCCCGGCGAGGTCTCGCTCAAGTACTGGTTTGGCACCTTCTTGGCCAGATCGCGAAGGTTGATGTAGCCGTCATCAATGAAGATCGCCTGCGGGATCCCATGCTGACGTGAGACCCACTCGGCCATCTTGTTATCGCCGCCGATGAACTCCTTCAGCGAGTCTTCCTGCATCATCCGCTTGATCGACACCTTGCCCGGTTTGCTGCGCACGATCTTCTTTTCCACCGCTTGTGCGGTGTAGCCGGACAGGTCCGGCAGCTTGGGCTTGTCCATCATCAGCGGTTCGCTCGGCGGGCTGCTGATGGTGTAGGTCTTGGCTTGCTGCAGCTCTTTGACGACACCGTCTTTTGGCGCCTGTTTGCTTGCGACAGCCGCAGGTGCCGGAGCCGTACTGGCCATGGCCGCAGTGCTTGCCAGCAGTATGGCGCTGCTCAGTACTGCGCATTCGAGCAGGGCATGAGGCCAGGTTCGGTTACGCGAACTGCTTGCTTGACTGTTCATTTCATTGCACTCCTTTCGCAGCTTGCATCAGAAGCGCCAGATAACGTCGACGATGGCGCGGTGCATGTATTCATCCACACCGTTGTGATACGCATCGCCGGGCTTGAACACGCCTGCGCGCAGACGTACCAGAGCCGATGGCTCATCGAACGACTGGCTGACCGAAGCGGGCAGCAGGCCTTGTTTGAAATACTTGGTGACCACCAGGTCCATCTCTTGACCCAAGTCTTTGCGGCCGTCTTCCAGTGGCAGGGAATCAAAGGTCCCGGTGCTGATCCCGTCTGCATCGACGTTATCGCGCGCAGGGTTCACGCCCGCGCCGCCAATGCCGGAGTGACCGTCCACGCGACGGAACTTGTGGTAGACGAGCGAGGCGTCGTACTCGTCGCGCAGTTGCCAGGAGGCGAACAGCGAGCCGGACTCCACGTTGGCCATTTCGCCCTGAAAGGCTTCACCAAAACGGTGTACGCGTGAGCGGGTGCCGGTCCAGTTGGAGCGGTTGCTCTCAAGACCGTTCTGCTCGTAATTTTTACTGGCGCGAGAATAAGCGCCACCGACCTGCCACATCGGATCGAGACGGAAACGCAGGCCCAGGTCACTGGCCCAGCCGTTCACGTTGCTCTTGTCCTTGGCACCGGCCAGGTATTGGTCGCTGGTGGCATCGTAGGCAGCGCCGATCCGGTCACGGTCGCCGTTGAGCCAGGTCACACTGCCCCAATAGTTGATCGGGTTAGTGTTGCGATAGTTGTAGGCATCGCTGTTGGCTTGCAGGCCCAGCCAAGTCAGATCACCAGTGGACGTTTTGTCCAGGTCATCCAGCGCCTCGCCCTGATGTTTCAAACTGCCATCGTCGTGGCTGTAGTGACCGCGAATGCCAGCCCAATGACCGGGCGTCCACTGGTAGCTGACGTCGCCGTACAGGTGCTGACGGTCTTTGTCCTGCGGGTCGAGCTCGGTGAGATCTGTGCGGTATTCGCTGAAACGCTGAGCGGCGCCGACTTCTGCCTTGAGCAGCGTGGTGTCGAAGGTCCAGTCCAGCGCTTCGATGTTCACGTCGTGCCACTGGCCGTCGTCATTGCGCAGGCGCTGGCGCCCGAACTTGAGGATCTCACCCGGATAAGGTGTGAAGCCGCTGTAGCCGACCCAGAATTCGCGCAGCGCCGCGTAGCTATCAGAAACCTTGCGGCTATTGGCCGTGCCGCGAGCCTGCTGGCTGGTCTGTCCGGTCTGGCTGTCGGTGGATTGCTGTTCCAGCGGGTCGGTCTGGATGGTGTCAGTGGCGGTCACCACCTGGCCCATCGCATAACCGCTCCAGTCGCCCCACTTGCCGTACATCCATGGGCGTACATCGAGGCCGATACCGTTCACGTCGCCGCCGCCACGGGTGCCCAGGTCACGGTCATCTTCAGCCTGGCCGGTGGCTTTCACTTCGATGCCAAAGTTCTTGTCTTCGGTCAGCGCGGCGAGGGTCGGGGTTGCCCAGATCAGGGAAAAACCCAAGCCCAAACCCGCGGCCATCAGGGGATTTAACTTCAGCTTCATAGGGGTGCGTCCTCGCCGTCTTGTTCTGGTTGCAGGGCTTGCATGGCCAACGCGTTTTGAGCGCTGGCGCCACGCACCTGCTGTTCTTGTTGGAGGAGGCGTTGCGCAGTCGCACGCTTCTCCGGCGGCAATTGATCGTTGAGTTGCGCAGCAAGATCTTTGGCCTCAGGGGTGTCCTGAATTAGCGCCAATTGACCGAAGACCCACGCATTCACAGGGTCTGGCTTGATGCCTTTGCCCTGGGAGAACAGCTGCGCGATGGCGAAGTCGGCGCTGCTCTGACCCCCACGGGCAGCGGTCAACAACTGGTCGACGGCTTTCTGTGGGTCGGGATTGCCGAGATAGCCACGGCGATAGAGCTGGCCGAGGTAGTAGTGGGCGGAGAGTTGAGTGGCGGCCGCTTTTTGCAAGTGTTCTTCAGCCTTGTGCGCGTCCGGTAGCACCATCTTGCCTTCGTAATACAGACGGCCCAGCAACAGCTCGGCGCGCGGCTGATCGGCGGCGCGGCCGTTGTCCAGGTATTCCATCATCTTGTCGACGTCGCCCAATTCCGGGTAGTCGTAGAGCAATTGCGCAAGGCTCACCCACGACGCGGGATAGACCGGGGCGATCTTTTCCAGCAATTGCTGGGAGGTCTTCTCGTCAGGCTTGCCCAGCGTCGCGTCCGACAACACTCGCGCCACGCTGTCGACGCGTTGTGCCGTCACAGAACCCACTGCGTAACCCTTTTGCATCTGGTCCAGCAGCGCCGCCTGTTTGTCGGCCGCGCCTTGTTTCTGGTAGACGGTCGCCAATTCGACGTAACAGATGTCGGTAGTGTTGAGCGCCTGCTTGCAGATACTTTCCACTTCCGCCAGATGCTGGTCGTAGGTGCCCTGAGTGCGATACAGCAGCACCTGAGCCAGACCTGCTTCGGGGTAGCCTCGCGCGCGCCACTGGCTGATCTTCTCCTGCGCGTTCACGTTCGGGAAACTGTGCGGGTATTGCAGATAGAGCATGGCCAGCGGGATCAAGGTGCCTTGTTCGCCATTGGCAAAAGCTTTTTTCAACAGGGCTTCGGCTTCGTGCTGTTCGGCCTCGGTCGAGTTGGGTTTGACTGCCAGCAGCTTGCCCAGACGTGACTGCGCGCGAGGGGACGTGTCGGCAGCAGCGCGGTAGGTCGCCTCGGCTTGCTTGATCAGCTCAGGATCGCGGGTACCGACCTGAATGTCCGCCAGACCGACCTGTGCATCGCTATAACCCAGGTCCGCCAGTTGCCGGTAGTTTTGCTCCGCGACCGCGGTGTCTCCGCGTTTCAGGGCTTCATTGGCCAGGCGTTGATCGGGCAGGCCGGCACAGCCGCTGATACCTATCGCAATCGCGAGGCTCAATAACGTAGGGGCTGACAAGTTTCGTAGTGGGCTAGCCATGTTTAGAGACCTGCGGCCGTGGCTTTATCGATCAACCAGTTCAACGATGGGCCACGATCACTGACGACTTCTACCGGACGGCCGGCCAGGCTGCTGTTGATCGACTCGTCAGGCTTGATCTGCACGCGAATGTCCGAAGACAGGTCGACCGGGTTCAGGCTGGTCGCGCTGACGATCTGGCCGCCATGGGAACCCGGCTCACCGGCCACCTGGAAGTTGACGCGAGCGCCGGGCTGTACGTCGGCGAACTGGCGATAGGTGAAGCGTGCGTCGACATTGGCGGCAACGTTGCGCGGCGTCAGCTGGAAAATCACCTGACCTTTGGCGGCGTATTGACCGTCAGCCACCAGTTGCTTGCCGACCACGCAATCACATGGGCTGGTCAGCGTGCCGGCCATCTGGCGACCGAACAGTTCTTCGATTTTGGCGGGCTGCATTTCGTCAGGATCGAGATTGCCTTTGAGCATCTCCAGCATGCTGGTGCTGAACGAAGCGAGCGGGGCACCTTTGGCCACGTTGCCATCGGCGCCGACCAGGCTTGAAACAGTGCCTTCGCGCGGCATGGTCACGTCCATCGTTGGCACGCTGACCAGACCTGCGGTCGAGTGGCTGACGAAGTACATGCCGTACACGGACTTGACCACAAAACCAAAAGCCGCCAGACCGACGATGAAGATACCGGCGCTGAAGGTCACAGCGCGCAAACGGCCGAACGCAGTCATGCCGCTGCCGCCATCCTTGATTTTGCGCGCCTTGGTGAAATTGTCGCGCTGCAGGGTCGCCAGTACTTCACCCATGCTGACGACTTCGCCGCTCAGGTGCGAAGTGATCAGGTGGCGCAGGGTCGAGATGTCCTGGGCGTCGAGGTTCTGGAACTGTGCGCCGACGCGACCGTTGGCGCTGTCGAACGAACGGACCTGAATTTCAACGTCCATCGCCAGACCGAGATTGTCGATCACGAATTGCAGGCGGCCCTTGTACACCTGGCCAACGGTCAGTGGGTGTTGGCCGACGTTGAAAGCCAGACCGCCTGCGGACAGGTCATCAACTTTGGCATCGATCGGGTTGCGGTCATTGCCCAGCAGGCGAAGTTTGGCTGGAATCCGGACGCGTGCATGCTGACGCTGGGCTTCGGATTCGTGGACGACGTTCACATTCATGGCGGTATTCATGGCGGTAATTCCTGATTAATCGAGTTGATCCATTAGTCCGGCTGGGACTTGCTTCAAACCATCGTCAGCAGTACTGCGACGAAGATGCTGCCAGCCGAAAAAGTCATGGTTCGAGACGACCAGGTGTTGAACCACCCCTGGAAGCTGGCCATGTCGCGGCTAAGTTTGGTGTCCTGGCGGGTCCAGGACTGGCGGTCGAGGCGAAAGAAGACGTAGATCTTCATCAGTGCGCCGACGATCTGGTTGTAATAGAGAATCACCGGGTAGGCCGGTCCGATCGAGTGCCCGCTAAGGGACAGCAACAGCGTGAGAATCAAACGGGTGATACCGATCCACAGCAGGTAAACCAACAGGAAAGCGAAGCCGTATTTGAATGCGGCGATCAGGGCAACGGTGAGGCCCAGGATCGAGGTCCACATCGATACCCGCTGATCGAACAGAACGATGCTGGTGAATACACCCAGGCGTCCGACGCCCAGACCAAGGGCGCGAGAATTCTGCCGCAGGTTGTTGCCATACCAGCGATACATCAGTTTGCGGCTGGCCTTGAGAAAGCTCTTTTCCGGCGGGTGTTCAACGGTGTTGATAGCAGCGTCCGGCACGTAAAACGTGTCGTAGCCCAGGCGCATCAGGCTGAACCAGCTGGACTTGTCGTCGCCGGTCAGGAACTTGAATCGGCCCAGACGCCAGTGTTGCAGCGAGTCGCTTTCCACATCGGCAATGAACGCGGGATCAGTGACCACGGTTGCGCGAAACACAGACATGCGGCCGGTCATCGTCAACACGCGCTTGGACAGGGCCATGGAGCACATGTTGATGTGACGCTGGGCGAAACGCAGCTTGTGCCACTCGGCCATGATGTAGCCGCCGCGCACTTCGCAGAATTCGTTGGTGGTCAGGCCGCCAACGTTTTCGAACAGCTGAAACCACGGCACGGTCTTGCGCACGACACCTTCGCTGAGCACGGTGTCGCCATCGACCACGGCAACCACGGCGCGGTCATCGGGCATGTGGCGCGAAATCGCGCGGAAACCGAATGCCAGGCCGTCACGTTTGCCGGTGCCGGCGATGCGCACGAAGTCCAGCTTCACGTGCTCGGGCGGGTTGTGCTTGGCCCACAGCGCCTTCACCAGCAACTCGTCAGACATTTCCACGAGGGAGCAGACAACGGTGGTCGGGAAGCCACATTCGATGGCCTCGCGGATCACCGAGCTGTAGACCTGCGCGGTGGTCAGTGCGTCGATCCGAAAGCTGGTGACCATGAGAAACACGTGGGACGGATCGGCTGACTTGCCCAGTTTGCGTACTTTGCGACGCAGGTGCGGGTAAACCACATACAAAAACAACATGCCCCGCACAAAGTGCGTTGCACCCATCGAGTAACGCCAGATACCGATGATCCCGATGAGGAAAATAAAGTCCTTCGACTGCGAGTCGAAGATGCTTGAAGGCAACGCCATGGCAATGGCGGCCAGCAAACTTAAATAAAACAGCCAACCTGCGGCTTGGAGAAAGCCGTGCCTTAACGTTTGCATAGTGTGTATCCGCATAGTGAGAAACAGAGGACCGTTGGAGCGAGGCTTGCCCGCGAAGGGAGCTCCGCGGTGTGTCAGATAGCCCGCATCGTCAGCAACGAGGGCAAGCGGAACGCCGCCCGGCCTCGCTCCTACAGGTGCCTTACCAGCAAATACCTTCGGTCTGGCCGTTTGCTTCTGTCGCGTTGGTCATGAAGCCCACCAGGTCGATGACGCGCTTACCCGCTGGTGCGTTGTTGGCCAGAGCACGGAAGCGTTCATCGCGGTTACCGAGAATGATCACGTCGGAGTTGTTGATCACGTCGTCGAAGTCCGCGTTGAGCAGGGACGAAACGTGAGGGATCTTCGACTCGATGTACTCTTTGTTCGCGCCGTGGACACGTGCGTACTCAACGTTCTTGTCGTAGATGCTCAGGTCGAAACCCTTGCCGATCAGCATTTCGGCAAGCTCCACCAATGGGCTTTCACGCAGGTCGTCAGTACCGGCCTTGAAGCTCAGGCCCAGCAGCGCCACTTTGCGTGAATCGTGGGCAGCGACGATGTCGAAGGCGTTCTGCACTTGCGAGACGTTGCTGCGCATCAGGGAGTTGAGCAGCGGCGCATCGACGTCCAGGGAACTGGCGCGATAGGTCAAGGCACGCACGTCCTTTGGCAGGCAGGAACCGCCGAACGCGAAGCCAGGGCGCATGTAGTACTGAGACAGGTTGAGTGTCTTGTCCTGGCAAACCACTTCCATCACTTCGCGACCGTCGACGCCGACAGCCTTGGCGATGTTGCCGATTTCGTTGGCGAAAGTGACTTTGGTGGCGTGCCACACGTTGCAGGTGTACTTGATCATTTCGGCAACGGCGATGTCCTTGCGGATGATCGGGGCGTCGAGTTCTTCGTAAAGCGATTGCAGGACGTCGCCCGACGCTTTGTCGAATTCGCCGATGACGGTCATCGGGGGACGATCGTAGTCGGCAATTGCGGTGCTTTCACGCAGGAATTCCGGGTTTACTGCAACGCCGAAGTCAACACCGGCTTTTTTGCCCGAGCAGTCTTCGAGGATGGGGATGACCACGTTGGCGACAGTGCCTGGAAGCACCGTGCTGCGTACTACGATGGTGTGACGGGTGGTTTTGTCACGCAGAACGAAACCGATTTCCCGGCATACCGATTCAATGAAATCGAGCTCCAGATCGCCATTCTTCTTGCTTGGCGTGCCGACGCAAATCATCGACAGGTCAGTGGCGCGAATCGCTTCTGAAAAGTCCGTGGTACCGCGCAGTTTGCCGTTCTTGATGCCCTGTTCCAGAAGCTCGCCGAGTCCTGGTTCAACGATAGGCGACTTGCCTTGGTTGATGAGATCGATCTTGGCGCTGGAGATATCCACACCCACAACATCATGACCACGCGCCGAGAGGCAACCAGCACATACTGCACCGACATAGCCCAAACCAAAGATGCTGATATGCATCGTAATCTCCTCGAGTTTTACGCCATTAGTTGGCTGGATATAAATACTGTCATCAACTTTCGCGCACTTGATCGCCCAACAAATTAATGTCGTCGAAAAAGTACAGACAGAATTTAAATGTGAGGGCCTCAGGTGGAGGCTGGCTCAAATGTTACAGAATACGGACGCCGGGTAGTCCATAAATATATATATGGTTTCCCGATTTGGGATGTGGCATAGCACTCCGGTAAAAATGTAGAGTCGCCTTTCGCGCCTCTGGCTCAAGAGTTTTCCCTTGGTCAGTCGTGTCCTGCTCGTCTGGTGACTCAGGCTCCGATTGGATGCTCGCCTGAATTTAGTCAATTAGCTTGGTGCGTTGTCTCCCTGTTCGTATCACATTTACCGACAGGGGTTAACTATGTTTAGACAACTACCAGATTCGTCCCTATTCCATGTAAGAGATGTCTTACGTAAAGGGCGTGAATTGTTACGGGATGTAGGAGCGCCGAGTTTCAATATAAGTTCCTGGCCGCTCGTCCTCTTTTTGAGATTTCTTGAGATATTAGATCGCTGAGATGTGGTCGCATTGTGCTAGTACTTTCTGTTTGGCCCTTAGTTCTAAGGTGTTTGAGGGCGCTACATGTTTATATGCCATCACCAAATAACGCCAATGCGCCAGTATCAGAAAAGCTGTTAAATTTTTGAGATTCAGGAGGAGGATAAAAAACTTGTCGATTTGTTGGCGCCAATAAGTCGTCTAAAAACAGCTCCACCGCGTGGTTTTATATTAAAAAATATAAGCGCGACAACGGAGCGTCGCGCCATTTCAATCTTGTTATGCCTGCGGTTCATCCCTCAGGAAAACATATTTGTCAGCGGTGGACTGCCCCGAATTGAACCGGTAACCGCTCACGTCGAACTGTTTCAGAGCGTCCGGGTGCTTGATGCGCTCAGAAATCACAAACCGACTCATCATGCCCCGTGCTTTTTTGGCGTAAAAACTGATGATTTTGTACTGGCCGTTTTTCAGGTCCCGAAATTCGGTGCTAATCACCCGCGCATTCAAGGCGGAGCGTTTCACGGCCGAAAAGTACTCGTTGGAGGCCAGGTTCAACAGAACATCATCGCCCTGCTCGGCGAGTGCTTCATTGAGCCAGTCGCTGATGCGTGATCCCCAGAATGCATACAAATCCTTGCCGCGCGCATTGGCAAGCTTGGTCCCCATCTCCAGGCGATAGGGCTGCATGAGGTCCAACGGACGAAGCAGACCATAGAGGCCGGACAGCATGCGCAGATGCTTTTGTGCAAAGTCCAGATCCGCTTCGCTCAAGGTTTCAGCCTGCAGCCCGGTGTAGACGTCACCTTTGAACGCAAGCAGGGCTTGCTTGGCATTATCTGGCGTGAACGCTGGGTTCCAGCTGCCAAAGCGCGCGGCGTTCAGACCTGACAGCTTGTCGGACAGGTGCATCAATTCGCCGATTTGCGCGGGTGTCAGGTCACGCAGCTGAGTAATCAACTCTTGAGCGTGATCCAGATACTGCGGCTGCGTGTATCGATCGGTGGTGGGAGGGGTTTCGAAATCGAGGGTTTTGGCGGGGGAAATCACCATCAGCATGTGCGTGTCTCCTTTAATCGTGGGGCGATTCTAGAGGTTGTGCGCGGGTGACTCCAGCTATGGTGGTGATAGCGAGCGATATCGGAATCTGTAGGAGCCAACTTGTTGGCGAGGGGCTAAGGCGGTGTGCCAGGCGTATTGCTTCGCGAACAAGTTCGCTCATACAGATCCGTTGCCTTTATAGTGCTGCGCTTGCTTGCTATGTCGATGATCAGGGTAGGGAGTCGTTGTTTTGCGCACAGTTTTGTTGATCGCTGCCTGTCTGGTCGGGCTCAATGCGCAGGCCGCGCCCGTGGACGTCGCGACGCTTGATCGCAGTGTCTGGCCTGAAGCCCTGAGTACCCCAGAGTTATTCGATGTCGCCTCTCGGGCCGAGATTCTGGGTTTTGCCCATCAACTGCTCGAAAGTGAAAACCTGTCAGACGGGCAACTTGCCGCCCGCCTGGGCTTGCGACAGATCAACCTATCCTCGGTGAATGTCGTCCGCACCCGCTTGTGGTCGCGTCTGTTCGACAACTACCAGTTCGCGCAAAAGAACTGCGATCAAGATGCATCGTTCTGCGTATTGGTCGACGATTTGCCGATGCTGCGTCAGCGCGCTGCGGAATTCAAAGTGGCGGACGATTCGTTTTATGCCAAGTGGGCAGCGCCTGCCGCCGCGTTCAATCAGCGTTATCTGAACGAGCTGTTGCGCATGGCGGCGCTGTTCCCCGCGACCAGCAGCGAAATCGAGCGCTACAACTCCGATGAGCTGAGCGGCGAGGAAATGCCCGACCGCACCTTTCTGCTCAATTTCGACAGCGGACCAACCGTTGCCGATGGCGCAACCGACTGGCTGGCAGACTTCATGCGCCAGCAGAAAATCAACGCTACCTTCTACGTGCTCGGCAAGACGCTGCAAGCGCGCGTGGATACCAGTTCTGCGAACGCGTTACAGACACTCTATAAACAGCAGTGCGTGGGCGTGCAGGGGTGGGAATACCGATCTCACGCGCACTGGGTCGATTGGGAGGATTCCGTCACCCGCAGCGCGGCTCTGGTTCAGCAAGTCCTGCCCGACAATTTCGTCCCGCTGTTTCGCCCGCCCTACGGCCATCGTCGTGCCGACAGCGCGGGGTTTTTTCGCGATCAGCAGATTCGCGTGGCGCTTTGGAACATCGACTCCCAGGACAGTACGGGTCAGCTGGATGCAGAGCAGACTTCGCAACGCGTGCTGACACTCATGCTGCTTTGGCGCAAAGGCACGGTGGTGTTTCATGACATCCACAAGATCGCGCAGCAGGCGGTGCCGTGGCTGATGGCCAACACGGCGCAGTCAGGTGTGATCTGGGAGGATTGTCATATCTATCCGCAGCAGTTGTCGGATGAGTCGGATGAAGCGGAACCCGAAAGCGATGCGCCGGATGAGCAGGAAGACGAGTCGTCGGAAAGTCAGCCGCAAGAGCAGCCGGATCAGGCTGAGAGGCCTGCTGAGCAACGCGAGGAGTGAATAAGGAAGGAGAAGCAAGCAACGGATTTGCCGAGGATTTTGCCCCGACCGGACTTCCGACTGTAAACGCCTGCGACCCTCCCGCCAAGGGCTATTCGTCATGCTGAGAAATAAACATCAAAACCAGTAAAAACACTTTTTTATGTCACAGGTTTTGCGGTATTACGACAGCAGACCGCCGAACCCTGCAACACAGGTGGCGTCACCCAGACTCCACTTTGCGCATTTTCTCTCCTGCCTCAAGGAGAGAGCCTCGGCGGCCTTTTCGTAGCGCAGTACAAGACGATGCTGCGCTATCTGGCTTTTATAAAGGTGAGCGAGTATGGATGACCACGGACGCACCCCTTCCTCTAACCAGCCAATCCTCTACGTGCTCGATACAAACGTTCTGATTCACGATCCAAACGCTCTGCTGAATTTCGAAGAACACCACGTCGCTATCCCCATGACGGTCCTGGAAGAACTGGACAAGCTCAAGGCGGGTAAGCATTCGGTCGCCGCAGAATGCCGCCAGGCCATCCGGTTGATCGACAAGACACTCGGCGAAGCGACCCCGGAGGAGGTCGAACAAGGTGTGCCGATAGATCGAGGTACTGGCGTCCTCAAGGGTTATCTGTCGATCATGATGAGCAAGCGTGAAGAGCCCAACAGCCTTCTGCCCGAGCATCTGAACGACAACATCATCATCAACCAATTGATCGACCTGCACGCCCGTAAACCGGACTTGCGCATTGTGCTGGTCACCAAAGACATCAACATGCGCCTCAAGGCCCGTGCGTGTGGGATCGCGGCCGAGGACTACAGTACTGACCAACTGGTGGACGACGTTTCGCTGTTGTCCCGTGGTTATCAGAACATGACCGGTTCTTTCTGGGACCGCGTCAGCAAGGTTGAAACACGTCAGGAGCGTGGTCGCACCTGGCACCGCGTGCAATTGAGCGAAAGCCTGCCGCCGATGCACATGAATGAATTCATCATTGATGAGCAGGGTTTTGTGGGATGGGTCAAAGGCGTCAAGGCCGATGAGCTGTTGATTCTGGACATGCATCAGGAACCGCTGATGCACCAGGAGGCCTGGGGCCTGAAGCCACGCGATATCTATCAGGGCCTGGCGCTGTTTGCGCTGCTCGATCCGGATATCCATCTGGTCAACCTGTCTGGCGCCGCCGGTTCCGGTAAAACCATTTTGGCCCTGGCCGCTGCCATCGAGCAGACCATGGTCACCAAGCGTTATCGCCGCATCATCGCCACCCGCAGTGTGCAAGGGCTCGACCAGGAGATCGGCTTCTTGCCAGGTACCGAAGCAGAGAAAATGGAGCCGTGGCTGGGCGCCATCACCGACAACCTTGAAGCGCTGCACATGGACGACGAAAACACCCATGGCAGTGTCGATTACATCCTCAGCAAAGTGCCGTTGCAGTTCAAATCTCTCAACTACATTCGAGGCCGCAGCTTCCAGCAAAGCCTGATCCTGATCGACGAATGCCAGAACCTGACGCCGCACCAGATGAAAACCATCATCACCCGTGCCGGCGCCGGTTCCAAGGTGGTCTGCCTGGGTAACCTGGCGCAGATCGATACTCCTTACCTATCGGCCACCAGTTCTGGCCTGACCTACCTGACGGAGCGTTTCAAGGATTTCCCCAACGGCGTGCACATCACCCTGCAAGGGGTGCCACGCTCGATCCTGGCCGAGTATGCGGAGAGTCATTTGTAAAACCGTAGTTTAACGGTGGTGTGACACAGCCTGTGGGAGCGGACCCGTCCGCGAATATGTCGGTAAGGGCAGCGAGCATTCAGGATCAATCCAGAGTGCTCACTGCTGACACGGGCCTCTTCGCGGACAGGTCCGCTCCCACATTTCGTTCAGCGATGTAATTGGGTTTACAATCCACGCTCCTGCTCAGGAGTACCGCTGTGCTGACTCATCTCGATTCCCAAGGTCGCGCCAATATGGTCGACGTCACCGAAAAAGCTGTGACGTCCCGTGAAGCCGTGGCCCAAGCGCGTGTGCGCATGCTCCCTGAAACGCTGCAAATGATCGTGTCCGGAGGCCATCCGAAAGGGGATGTGTTCGCCGTAGCCCGTATTGCCGGAATTCAAGCCGCTAAAAAAACCAGTGATTTGATTCCGCTGTGCCACCCGCTGATGCTGACCAGCGTCAAGGTCGAACTGAGCGCGGAAGGCGACGACACCGTTCACATCCTCGCCCGCTGCAAGTTATCCGGTCAGACCGGCGTGGAAATGGAAGCATTGACCGCCGCCAGCGTTGCCGCCCTGACGATCTACGACATGTGCAAAGCGGTCGATCGCGGCATGGTCATCGAACAGGTTCGGCTGCTTGAGAAGCTGGGCGGCAAGAGCGGCCATTTCATCGCGGACGATCAGGAGCAGAGCCAATGAGCATTCACGTTCAGGTTCAGTTCTTCGCCCGCTTTCGCGAAACCCTTGGCACCGAAAGCGAACGCCTTGAAGGCACTTTCGCCACGGTTGATGCGGTGCGCCAGCACTTGCTTGCACGCGGCGGTGTATGGGACGTGTTGGGGGAGCCCAACATCATGTGCGCTCGCAACCAAGAACTCTGCCAGCTGGACGAACCTGTTGAACCCGGCGATGAAGTGGCGTTTTTCCCGACCGTCACCGGAGGTTGAGCATGGGCGTTCGAGTCCAGGCAACGGCCTTCGATCCAGGGGCTGAAGTCAACGCAATGCACGCCGCCAATGTAGGCGTCGGCGCGGTGGTGAGCTTTGTTGGCTATGTCCGGGATTTCAATGATGGGCGCGACGTGGCAGGAATGTTCTTGGAGCACTATCCGGGCATGACCGAAAAAGCCTTGGGCAAGATCGTCGAGGAGGCGCAGCAGCGTTGGCCATTGCTTAACCTGGAAGTGATTCACCGGGTCGGGGCGCTGGAGCCTGGCGAGCCTATCGTCTTTGTGGGTGTCGCCAGCGCCCACCGCCAAGCTGCGTTTGAGGCCTGTGATTTCGTCATGGACTATCTGAAAACCCGCGCTCCGTTCTGGAAAAAGGAAGTCACGTCAGAAGGGCCGCGCTGGGTGGAAGGGCGCGACAGCGATTATACGGCGGCCAAGCGTTGGAAGTGATTCGATCGTGCGCCACCGGTTGACGTCGGGAAAGTGCCGGACTAGCATGTCGCAAAAATGATGTCACAGTGATATTTCTCAGGGAGTGAGCACATCTTTTCGAGCATTTGTGTCGGGCATCTTTGCCAGCCTTTAGGCCCTTGCGCCTCATCCCTCGTAGCATCCAATCACTATTCCCTGCCATTGCGCTCGTCTTGGGCGCTGTGCATTGCACCAAAAAAATTCAAACGGGCGGTACAGCAACAGTGATCCCCGCCGATGCAGCGATGCAATGATTCAAACACCTCAGCGCAGCGAGCACAAAAGTCTTCGGCAACTGCGGGTGACGTTTTAGATTTCGAAAATATGGAGAGTGAGTGTGAGCAAACTGCACAAGATTTTGGTTTCAGGGATAGCGGCCGCAACGCTGGCGTTGGTCAGCGGCTGTGCAACGGAGAGTTCACGTTCAATGCCGGTGGAGAAGGTTGAAACTGCGGGTATTGCTTACTCCGGCGTTCGGACGCCGATTGCTGTCGGCAAATTCGATAACCGCTCCAGTTACATGCGCGGCATTTTCTCCGACGGCGTTGATCGTCTCGGAGGCCAGGCCAAGACCATTCTGATCACGCACATGCAGCAGACCAATCGCTTCAGTGTGATGGACCGCGACAACATGGCCGAGATTGGTCAGGAAGCCACGTTCAAGAACAAGGCTCAACATATCAAGGGTGCTGACTTCGTCGTCACCGGCGACGTGACTGAGTTTGGCCGTAAAGAAGTCGGCGATCAGCAACTGTTTGGTTTGCTGGGCCGTGGCAAGCAACAGATCGCTTACGCCAAGGTTGCGCTGAACATCGTCAATATCAGCACCTCTGAAGTGGTTTATTCCACCCAAGGTGCCGGCGAATACCAACTCTCGAATCGCGAAATCATCGGCTTCGGTGGCACTGCCAGCTATGACTCGACGCTCAATGGCAAGGTCCTGGACCTGGCGATGCGTGAAGCGGTGAACAACATGGTGCGTGCTATCGACAGCGGCGCCTGGAAACCCACTGCTAATTAATTCACACAGGGAAGTGTAAACATCATGGCTAAGAAAATGATGAGGTTGCGTTTGATCGCCGCCGTATTGGCAACCGTGTGGCTCAGTGGCTGTGCGCAACAGCCCAAGACCCTCTATCAGTGGGGCAGCTACCAGCCTGAGGTGTACGAGTATTTCAAGGGTGAGTCCAAGGAAGCGCAGATCGCCAAGCTCGAAGAAGACTTGCAGAAGATCCGCTCGACCAACGGCAGCCCTCCACCGGGTTATCACGCGCAGCTAGGCATGCTGTACGGCGGCATAGGCAAGGATGATCAGATGGTTCAGGAACTGCGTACCGAGAAAGCGCTGTTTCCGGAGTCTGCAACGTACATGGATTTTCTGCTGAGAAACGTCAAGACAGGAGTCGCCTCTAAATGAGCGCACGTTATCTGAAACTGGCGGCCATCCTGCTGGCCTCAGCCGTCATGGGTGGCTGCGTTGCACCGAAAGCCAGTGTCGACTATTCGGCGTTCAAGGAAAGCAAACCCCGTTCGATCCTGGTGATGCCGCCGGTCAACGAGTCGCCTGACGTCAAGGCCACTTACAGCCTTTACTCTCAGGTGACGTTCCCTCTGGCGGAGGCGGGTTACTACGTTTTGCCGGTTGGACTGGTCGATGAGACGTTCAAGCAGAACGGTCTGACTAACGCCACGGATATTCAGGAGACATCGCCGGCCAAGTTGCGTGAGATCTTCGGCGCTGATTCGGCCTTATACATCAAGGTGACTCAGTACGGCACCACCTACATGGTCATCAGCAGCCAGACCCTGGTGACGGCGACCGCCAAACTGGTTGATCTGCGCACCGGCACCGCGCTGTGGACAGGTACGGCCAGTGCTTCCAGTGATGAAGGCGGCAACAACAGTGGTGGTGGTTTGATCGGTATGCTGGTCACCGCTGCTGTGAAGCAGATCGTTAACAGCTCTACCGATGCTGCCCATCCGATTGCCGGTATCACCAGCGCTCGTCTGTTGTCCGCAGGTCACCCGGCAGGTCTGCTTTACGGACCACGCTCGCCGAAGTACGGCACTGACTGAAAACGTCTGCCCGGCCAAGCGTAAGGTACAAAAAAAGCGCAGCCTGTTCAGGTTGCGCTTTTTTATTGCCTGGGTGTCAACACCAAGCAAGTACGCCGGTCTGGTTTGAATCTGACCGCGTAGCCGTCGAGCTGGCGTGCGTCTGGCCATAAACCGTTCGTAAAGGCTGAGATTCAGGGGGCTACCAAAGCTGCGCGACGACGTGGTGTCGCCGCGAGCGAAGAGGTGATTACTCTACTGCGGTTTCAGACTTGGGCTTACGCACAACCGCACGCAGCAAATGCGTCGGGGGCGTTTCACAGCTGATCTTGCGACCGAGCTTCTCTTCGATGGCCGGCAACTGATACGAGTCATCTTCGCCAGCAAAGCTGATCGACACGCCATCAGCCCCTGCACGACCGGTCCGGCCGATACGGTGTACGTAATCGTCCGGCACTTCCGGCAGGGTGAAGTTGATCACGTGGCTGATGCCGTCAATGTGAATCCCGCGACCGGCCACATCGGTAGCCACCAGCACACGAATCTTGCCTTCGCGGAACCCTTCCAGCGTCTTGATCCGCTTGTGTTGCGGCACGTCGCCGGACAGTTGAGCGGCATTGACGCCATCACGCACCAAGCGCTCTTCAATGCGCCGCACCTCATCCTTGCGATTGGCAAACACCATCACCCGCTCCCAACCGTTGTCGGTGACGAGGTTGTAGAGCAGCTTGTACTTGTCAGCGCCTGCAACGGCATAAACATGCTGTTCGACGGTATCGCTGGCGACGTTGACTGATTCGATCTCGACAATGGAAGGATCGGTGGTCCACTGCTTGGCGAGGTTCATCACGTCTTCGGTGAAAGTCGCGGAGAACAGAAGCGTCTGACGCTCGCCCTTGTGCGGGGTCTGGCGAATGATCGAACGCACTTGCGGGATGAAGCCCATGTCGAGCATGCGGTCAGCTTCGTCGAGGACCATCACTTCGACCATGTCCAGATGCACTTCGCCGCGTTGGTTGAAGTCCAGCAAACGGCCCGGTGTCGCCACCAGAATGTCGCAATGACGGGCTTCGAGCTGCTTGAGCTGCTTGTCGAAATCCATACCGCCAACGAACGTCATGACGTTGAGGCCGGTGTACTTGGTCAGCAGCTCGGCATCTTTGGCGATCTGCACCACCAGCTCGCGGGTCGGCGCGATGATCAGCGCACGGGGTTCGCCCATGTAGCGCTCTTTGGGCGGCGGTGTTTGCTGCAGCTGGGTGATGATCGAAATCAGGAACGCGGCGGTCTTGCCGGTGCCGGTCTGCGCGCGACCAATGGCGTCTTTGCCCTTGAGGGTGAAGCCCAGAACGCCCGCCTGGATCGGCGTGCAGTAAGGGAAACCCAGATCGTGGATTGCGTGCATCAATTCAGGGGACAGCGCGAAATCGTGAAAGCGGGTTTTGCCTTCTTGCGGTTCTACGGCGAAATCTTCGAGTTTCCAGGGCTTAACCTGCGGCTTGGGCGCGCGTTCGCGGCGTGGGCGCTCGACCTTGGGCTCAACGGCTGCGTCCAGATGGACGGACTCTTTAATCTCGACGGGCGTGACGACAGGCGCTGCGGCAGCGGCACTGCGTTCCCGTGGTGCGCCTTCAATCGGGCTTCTGGCGACGGGGAGGGGAGCGACTGGGCTGGGAGCGAGCTGCTCAGCCTCGCCTTTACCGAACATCTTTTTGAGTGCTTTGAGCACGGTCATCTCATCAATTGATTAAGGAATGTACGCCGGGCAGTGTAAAGCAAGAACAGGGCCCGGCGTAGTGCCATACCAAATCTGCTGAACAATTGAAAGGACCGACTGGCCGTTTAGCGCAGCCGATCCGCGAGCCAGACACCTATGTCGGCAATCTCTTGCGGTAACACTTCGTGCCCCATTGGGTATTCCTGCCATGTCGCGGTGACGCCTTGAGCCTTCAACTGCTCATACGCCGTGCGCCCCATCGCGTTCTGGACAACTTCATCGTGCTGCCCATGCAAGCAATACACCGCAATGCGTTGCTGACTGGCCGAAAGGGTCATTTCATCGCTGAAGGTTGGCGCGTAGGTGGACAGCGCCAGCACGCCACCGAGCGGTCCCTGCCAGCGCAAAAATGCGGCGTGATACACCACCGCGCCACCTTGGGAGAAACCGGCGAGGAAGATTCGCGCCGGATCGATGCCGCTGTCGCGTTGGGCTTCGATAAGGTCAAGAACGCGCTGGGCCGAGGCCTCCAGTTGGTCGGCGTTGATGGCGCGCGCCGGACTCATG
Source organism: Pseudomonas rosaeacicularis (assembly GCF_057128745.1). Classification (NCBI taxonomy): domain Bacteria; kingdom Pseudomonadati; phylum Pseudomonadota; class Gammaproteobacteria; order Pseudomonadales; family Pseudomonadaceae; genus Pseudomonas; species Pseudomonas rosaeacicularis. The sequence goes on along the minus strand of NZ_JBSKHT010000012.1, from coordinate 68,474 downwards.
GCCTTGATGTCGTACCAGCTCGGCATTTGGTAGCCGCCGTTGATCGTCACTGCCTGGGTTGGCGCCTGCGGCAGAATGAAGCGGGTGGTCAGCAAAGAACGCTGTAAAGCTTCTGCAACGGGCATGAAATCAAAACGGTCAGCACCCAGGCCGTGCAGCCAGATGACGCAGGCGTCGGCAGCCTTTTCGGGTTGCAGAATAAGGGGTTCGCTCATGAGTGCTCCAATTGTGTGCGATGGCTCTGGCGCGGCGCTTCAAGGCGGTGCGCACAGTTGAATATGGATGAAAGAAGATGTCGCAAGACTACAAGTTTTTGGCTTGACCTGTCGCTAATTCGACAATGCCAGCATGGTGGTACGGGCTTTGCTACAAAACCTGCGGAGTGAAAGCGCTCACCTCTGTCGGTAACACTAACAGGCAACTGTAGGGTGCCGTCGGGGGCGGCAAGGAGTCCATTCGGGAGGACTCCAGGCACGGTTCGTCTCAGGCCCGCGGGGTCAGGGAACATCAGGGAGCTTCAGTCCACAGGCCGAACACGACGCTGTAATGCGGTTGACGAGATGATCTTGCGCCGGTTGCAGCATCAGGTCTTGCGTCGCGTGACCCAAAAATAAGCCAGCACGGGTCATTAACGCCTCACAAGGGTGCGACGGGGCTAAAGCTCCTACACAACAAAGAGCAAACTGGAGGTTTGAATGAAGATGTTGAAATCCACCCTGGCTGTAGTGGCCGCCGCAGCAGCGCTCGGTCTGACCGGGTTCGCTCAAGCGGGTGCGAAACTGGACGCCATTCAGAAGAAAGGCTTCATCCAGTGCGGCGTGAGTGATGGTCTGCCAGGTTTCTCGGTTCCGGACGCTAGTGGCAAGATCCAGGGCATCGACGCCGACTTCTGCCGCGCTGTTGCCGCAGCCGTGTTTGGCGACGCAACCAAGGTCAAGTTCAGCCAGTTGAATGCCAAGGAGCGCTTCACCGCGCTGCAATCCGGCGAAATTGACATTCTGTCGCGTAACACCACCTGGACCAGCTCCCGTGACGCAAGCATGGGTCTGGTATTCCCAGGCTTCGTGACTTACTACGACGGCGTTGGGTTCCTGGCCAACAGTAAGCTGGGCGTTAAAAGTGCCAAGGAACTGGACGGCGCGACCATCTGTATTCAAGCCGGTACCACTACCGAGCTGAACGTGTCCGACTACTTCCGCGCCAACAACCTGAAATACACCCCGATCACGTTCGACACCTCCGATGAAAGCGCCAAGTCGCTGGAATCCGGTCGTTGCGACGTACTGACCTCCGACAAATCGCAGCTTTACGCACAGCGCTCCAAGCTGGCCAAGCCTACCGACTACGTCGTTCTGCCAGAAACCATCTCCAAAGAACCTTTGGGCCCGGTCGTTTCCCGTGGTGACGAAGAGTGGACCACTATCGTTCGCTGGGTCGGTTACGCACTGCTGAACACTGAAGAAGCCGGTATCACTTCCAAGAACGTTGAAGCCGAAGCCAAGTCCACCAAGAACCCGGACGTTGCTCGTCTGCTGGGTGCTGACGGCGACTACGGCCCACAGCTGAAACTGAAGAAGGACTGGGTTGTTCAGATCGTCAAGCAAGTCGGTAACTACGGCGAAATCTTCGAGAAGAACCTGGGCAAAACCACTCCTCTGGCCATTGATCGCGGTCAGAACGCTCTGTGGAACGCTGGCGGCATTCAATACGCACCACCTGTGCGTTGATTGACCTGCGCCCGGCTACTTAATCGTAGCCGGGCGCTTTGTTGCATTTTTCCTGGGGCACTCCATGCAAAATCAAATCAGCGCACCAAAGCAGAGGCTGACCCTCAGCGATCCTAAAGTGCGTGCGTGGCTATTTCAGATAATCACGGTTATCGCTGTAGTCGCGATGGGTTGGTATCTGTTCGATAACACCCAAACCAACCTGCAACACCGGGGTATTACCTCAGGTTTCGGTTTCCTTGAAAACAGCGCCGGCTTTGGCATCGCGCAACATCTGATTCCTTTTACGGAGTCTGACTCGTACGCGCGTGTGTTTCTTATCGGTCTGTTGAACACTTTGCTGGTGACGTTCATCGGTGTGATTCTGGCAACCTTGCTGGGATTCCTCGTCGGTGTCGCTCGCCTGTCCAACAACTGGATCATCAACAAGCTGGCCACGGTTTACGTCGAAGTCTTCCGTAACATCCCGCCGCTGCTGCAGATCCTGTTCTGGTATTTCGCCGTCTTCCTGACGCTGCCCGGTCCGCGTGCGGCCCATGGCTTCTTGGGTTCTTTCTTCGTCAGCAGTCGCGGTCTGAACATGCCGGCCGCCGTCACCAACGATGCGACGTTGCCGTTTGTGATCAGCATCGTGCTCGCGATCGTCGCGATTGTGTTTATGACGCGCTGGGCTAATAAGCGCTTCGAAGCCACCGGTGTGCCGTTTCACAAGTTCTGGGCAGGCCTTGCCTTGCTCATCGTGATTCCGGCGCTGTGCGCGCTGATGTTTGGTTCTCCCGTGCATTGGGAAGTGCCCGAACTCAAGGGCTTCAACTTCGTCGGCGGCTGGGTATTGATCCCCGAACTGCTCGCACTGACGCTGGCCTTGAGCGTTTACACCGCAGCGTTCATCGCTGAAATCGTGCGTTCAGGCATCAAGTCGGTGACCCACGGTCAGACTGAAGCTGCGCGTTCGCTGGGCCTGCGTCCAGGTCCGACGCTGCGCAAAGTCATCATCCCGCAGGCCATGCGCGTGATCATTCCGCCGCTGACCAGCCAATACCTCAACCTGGCGAAGAACTCCTCGCTGGCGGCCGGCATCGGTTACCCGGAAATGGTTTCGCTGTTCGCAGGTACCGTGCTTAACCAGACGGGTCAGGCCATCGAAGTCATTGCCATCACCATGAGCGTGTACCTGGCGATCAGTATCAGCATTTCCCTGCTGATGAACTGGTACAACAAGCGCATTGCGCTGATCGAGCGGTGAGGAAACGCGCATGACATCCCATACTTTCAAACCTGATATGCCGCCCCCGAGCAAAGTGTTCGGCCCCATGGCATGGATGCGTCAGAACCTGTTCTCCAACTGGTGGAACACCGTCCTGACGCTGTTCGCGATCTACCTCGTCTGGCTGGTCGTGCCGCCGCTGTTGAGTTGGGCGATCTTCAATGCCAACTGGGTCGGCACCACGCAGGCAGACTGCACCAAGGCGGGCGCCTGCTGGGTGTTCATCGAGCAGCGCTTCGGCCAGTTCATGTACGGCTACTATCCGCAGGAGCTGCGCTGGAGGGTTGATCTGACCGTCTGGCTGGCCATCATCGGCGCTGCGCCGTTGTTCCTGAAGATGATGCCGCGCAAGGCAATCTACGGCCTGTCGTTCCTGGTGATTTACCCGATCGTTGCCTACTTCCTGCTGCATGGCGGGGTGTTCGGCATGGACAACGTGGCGACCAGCCAATGGGGCGGCCTGATGCTGACCCTGGTGATCGCGACGGTGGGTATCGCCGGGGCATTGCCATTGGGCGTAGTGCTCGCGTTGGGTCGACGTTCGGAAATGCCGGCGATTCGCGTGCTGTGCGTGACCTTCATCGAGTTCTGGCGCGGTGTGCCGTTGATTACCGTGCTGTTCATGTCGTCGGTGATGCTGCCGCTATTTCTGCCTGAAGGCATGAACTTCGACAAGCTGCTACGGGCTTTGATTGGCGTGATTCTGTTCCAGTCGGCCTATGTGGCTGAAGTGGTGCGGGGCGGCATGCAGGCCATTCCGAAGGGTCAGTACGAGGCCGCAGCCGCGATGGGCCTGGGATACTGGCGCCGGATGGGCCTGGTGATTCTGCCGCAAGCCTTGAAGCTGGTTATTCCTGGTCTGGTCAACACCGTGATTGCGTTGTTCAAGGACACGAGCCTTGTGATCATCATCGGCCTGTTCGACCTGCTCAACAGCGTCAAACAAGCTGCCGCCGACCCTAAATGGCTCGGTATGGCCACCGAAGGCTACGTCTTCGCGGCCTTGGTGTTCTGGATCTTCTGTTTCGGTATGTCCCGCTATTCCATGCATTTGGAACGTAAGCTGGACACAGGCCACAAGCGTTAGGAGTTTTGACATGAGTGAAGTTATCACCAAGCCTCTGGGCGCCGAAGGCATGATCCGGATGGAAGGCGTCCATAAATGGTACGGCCAGTTCCATGTACTGAAAGACATCAACCTGAACGTGCGTCAGGGCGAGCGTATCGTCTTGTGCGGCCCGTCGGGTTCGGGCAAGTCGACCACCATTCGCTGCCTCAACCGTCTGGAAGAGCACCAGCAGGGCAAGATCGTCGTTGACGGCACCGAGCTGACTTCAGACCTCAAGCAGATCGAAACCATCCGCCGTGAAGTCGGCATGGTGTTCCAGCACTTCAACTTGTTTCCGCACCTGACCATCCTGCAGAACTGCACGCTGGCGCCGATGTGGGTTCGGAAAATGCCGAAGAAGAAAGCCGAAGAAATCGCCATGCACTACCTGGAGCGCGTACGCATTCCCGAGCAGGCGCATAAGTTTCCGGGCCAACTCTCCGGCGGTCAGCAACAGCGTGTGGCGATTGCACGTGCCTTGTGCATGAAGCCGAAAATCATGCTGTTCGATGAGCCAACCTCGGCCCTCGATCCAGAAATGGTGAAAGAAGTGCTCGACACCATGGTCGGCCTGGCAGAAGAAGGCATGACCATGCTGTGCGTAACCCACGAAATGGGCTTCGCCCGCACCGTGGCCAACCGCGTGATCTTCATGGACAAAGGCGAAATCGTCGAACAAGCGGCACCGAACGACTTCTTCGACAATCCGCAGAGTGACCGTACCCGCCTGTTCTTGAGCCAGATCCTGCATTGATCGGTTGAAGTAACAACGTGAAAAACCCGGGCTCAGGTCCGGGTTTTTTTATGCCTGTTGATCGCTCTGGCACCGCGCTAACGCTCGCGAACTCCCCGTGGGAGCGGACCTGTCCGCGAAGAGGTCTTCAAGGCCGATGCATCTCTATTATCTGAACCACCGTTTTCGCGAACAGGTTCGCTCCCACAATAAATCTATTGCGCTGCTGATTTCTGGACCTGACACAAACCTCGCTTCAACGCCTTCGGCGCAAACGTAGATTAATCGTGCCCGCGTTAAATACGGGAAGGATCAGAAGATGCGTGGCTTTTAAACTGTACCCAATCCACCCCAAAACTTGTGTTCGGTGCTGTTCTCGAACAGGATGCCTTCTTTGCGCAATGCGCTGTTACACCTCCTGCCCCCACGAGAATCCCATGACGACCAAGGCGCCAACGGCGAGCGACACCCAAAATAAGCCCATTCCCCTCCACGAAATCGATGAGTTGCTGATTGACTGCGAAGCTGACGACGATCAGGTGCAGCAGGCGCATCCGGTGTTGAAGCGCCCGTGGTTGTTGCTGCTGGGGCTGGTGTTCGTGGCCTTGAACCTGCGTCCGGCATTGTCGAGCATGGCGCCGTTGCTCAGTGAAGTGTCCAGCGGCCTGGGTTTGTCCGCCGCCAAAGCCGGGCTGCTGACCACCTTGCCGGTGTTGTGCCTGGGCCTGTTTGCACCCTTGGCGCCGATTCTGGCCCGCCGCTTCGGCAGTGAGCGTGTGGTGCTGGGCGTTCTGCTGGTGTTGGCAAGCGGTATCGTGTTGCGCAGCCTGTTTGGTGAAGCCGGACTGTTCGCCGGCAGCGTCCTGGCCGGTGCCTGCATTGGCATCATCGGTGTCTTGTTGCCGGGCATCGTCAAGCGCGATTTCGCTAAACAGGCCGGCACCATGACCGGCGTTTATACGATGGCGTTGTGTCTGGGTGCGGCCGTCGCGGCAGGCGCCACGGTGCCCTTGAGCCATGCATTCGGCGACAGCTGGCAACTGGGGTTGGGTTTCTGGATCGTGCCTGCAGTCCTGGCCGCTGTTTTCTGGTTTCCGCAGGCACGCCAGGGTCATGGCCTGCATCAAGCTGCTTACCGCGTACGCGGACTTTTCCGTGATCGACTGGCCTGGCAAGTCACCCTTTACATGGGCCTGCAATCGTCCCTGGCCTACATCGTGTTCGGCTGGTTGCCGTCGATCCTCATCGGCCGTGGTCTGACCCCGGTTGACGCCGGCCTGCTGTTGTCCGGGTCGATCATGGTCCAGCTCATCAGCTCGTTGACGGCGCCATTTCTTGCAACGCGCGGCCGGGATCAACGGCTGCCGATTGTGATCGTGATGGCGCTGACGCTGACCGGTCTTTTCGGTTGCCTGTACGCGCCTGTTGGCGGGCTGTGGGGCTGGGCGATTGTGCTTGGGCTGGGGCAGGGCGGTACGTTCAGCCTGGCGCTGACGCTGATCGTGCTGCGCTCGCGCGATGCCCATGTCGCGGCGAATCTGTCGAGCATGGCTCAGGGGATCGGGTACACGCTGGCCTCGATGGGGCCGTTCGCCGTGGGCATCGTTCACGATGTGACGGGGGGCTGGAGTGCAGTGGGCTGGATTTTTGGCGTGATCGGCGTGGCCGCCACGATTGCCGGTCTGGGCGCAGGTCGCGCGCTTTACGTGCAGGTCACCAGCGAGAAAGTCTGAGTCGTGCCATTTGGCTGGCGAATGTCCGTGGCAACCGCGCGCGATGGCGATTATTGTGCGCTTTCTGAACGCCTTACACAGGGACATTGCCGCATGAGCGAAACCACTTTCAGTGACGAAAACGCCAACCTCATCGCTCGCTTCTATGAGGCGTTCAATCGGCTGGACGCCGAGGCCATGGCGGCCTGCTACACGGAGGACGTGCTGTTCAGCGATCCGGTGTTCGGTGAATTGCGCGGCCGTCAGGCAGGCGACATGTGGCGCATGCTCACCTCGCGCGCAAAAGAGTTTTCGGTCGTCTTCGATCACGTCCGCGCCGACGAGCGCACCGGCGGAGCGCATTGGGTCGCGACCTATCTATTCACCCAGACCGGCCGCACCGTGATCAACGACATCCAGGCACGCTTCGTGTTTCGGGACGGCAAGATTTGCGAGCACCATGACAGCTTTGACCTGTGGCGCTGGTCGCAGCAGGCCCTCGGCGCCAAGGGTGCACTGCTTGGCTGGACGCCGATGGTGCAGAACGCCGTGCGTGCTCAAGCTCATAAGGGACTCAAGGCATTTCAGGCCAGCCAGTGAAACTCTTCCTCTGGAAATAACTATCTAGGCCATTTTTCAAGGCGTCCCCGATAACGTCGCATCCTTATTCTCAGCAATAAGGATGTTGCACTGTGTCTTCCATACCCCTCGCTCCACCGATTGTGTCGCCGCTGTCTACCGCCAGGTACGACGAGTTGCGGCAGCGTTTCATGCACGACCCTGTGCTGAACGTCATCCAGAACCAGCTCCCTGCGGCGTTTGTCGAGGCATCGTCTCAAGCTCGCAAGGACTATTGCGCTGCGCTGTTAACAAGCCGGCTGGCCCGCGAAGAACTCAAGCAGGTGTTCAGGCCGCTCAAGGGCATCGCCGAATTCGCCGAACCGTTGCTGAGCGAAGCGTTGCGGGCGAAGTTCGGCCCTGGTCTGGACGTTAACAAGGACACCTTATTTAACCCCACGCTCACCGCTGATGGCGCGACCGGGCCGTTCACGCAACTGACGCTTCTGGAGTCCGCGCTGCATAACTTTGAGCGCAAAGAAACGGTGGCGGGGGTATTTCTAAAGAGTGCGGCGATCCTCGACAAGCAGGGCGATGTTCACCCCGTCGGCATAACGCCGGAGCAATTTGCTGACGTCTGTAGGCACCTCAATCTAGGTCGCAAGTATTCCGACCATCTGCGCGAAACGCTGGAACCTGACACAGCGCCTGGAGATTCATCGGACGTGGCGCGGTTCAACACGCGAGCCAAATTCATCGCCGCTGACAAAGCCGAGATGGAGCTCTGCGTTCGCGCCGCGATGATTAAAAAGACTTTGGGAGAAACCGCTGGCCAAGCCTTGCTGGCGCTGGCGCAACAACAGCCCAACCCGTTATTCGACGGCAAGCCCATGTTGCTGCAACGGCTGACGATATTTGGCGTGGAAGTTCAGCGCGCACTGCTGATTTCGCCGACCCGCACTTGGACCACGACCCCGGTGCCCATCGTCCTGTATATCCCGCACGACCCGGTCAGCCCCATTAAAGAATTTGGCTCCATGACTGAGCTTGAAGACGACCTCAGGCAGCGGTTGACCGACAAATCCTATCAAGCGTTTTTTGCGCAACTCATCGGTGAGCGCCGTCGGGCGCAAGTCTTCACTCGCCTGAATAAGCACCTTTTCCCGCTGATGCCGGATGACGCCAAGCTGTTCAGCAAAGGGTTGTGGCATCACAGCGCAGATCCCAAGGCCAACTTGGTACTCGACAGCGACCCGATCAGGGAATCCCTGTTCAGCAGAATGCATCGCCAGCAGCTGTTCTTACTCAAGGACAACGCACAGTTCCTGGCTGTGCCCACTGAAGTGGAGGACGCAAAAAGCCGTCAGGAGCGGCTGGATCACTGGATCAATATCGGCATGAATATTCTCAATGTCGCCTCATTCGCGGTTCCGGCGCTGGGCGCGTTGATGATGCTTGACTCCACCGTGGAGCTGGTTGGCGAGGTCTATCACGGTCTGCTCGACTTGAGTCACGGTGATCTGCAAGACGGGCTTGAGCATCTGCTTTCGGTTACCGAACAGCTGGCGTTCATGGCGCTGCTTGTTGCGGGGCATCAAGTACCGGAGCCGCCACAGATCCTGAGCAACCATTTTGCAGGGCAACTGATTCCGATCAAGCTCAACACCGGGGAGACGCGTCTGTGGAAGCCCGACCTTGCGCCATTTCAGTCAACCCATGCGCTGCCCATTGATGCCACTGCGGACATCAACGGCGTGGTCGAACATGGCGGGAAAAAGTATCTGGATATCGACGATCGCCGTTATGAAGTGCAATACGATCCCGACCGCAACAAGTGGGTGGTCAAGCATCCCCGTGACAGTCATCCGTTCTCCCCTGTGCTGGAGCATAACGGCGCGGGGGCTTTCCGGCATGAGGGTGAACTGCCGCAACACTGGGCCAAGGAAAAACTGTTCAAACGCCTCGGGCATTCGGTCTCGGGCCTGTCGCAATTGTCCGCCGAGCGAATACTCGGTGTGGCCGACGTCGATGAATCGCTGTTGCGCCAGGTGCATGTGCAAAACGCCGTTGCGCCCGGTCAGTTGCGCGACACGGTCAAGCGCTTCCAGCTGGATGCGGCCCTGGAAAGTCGCTCGACCGAAAGGCCCACGGTCAGCCGTGCCGAGCAGTTCAAGCAGGAATATGTCGCCAGCGAGCGCTCGGAAGATCCTGCGGTGCAACTGATTCAGCGTGACTTCCCGACGGTTCCCAAAGCGGTCGCCGAAGATTTGCTGACGATGCTGACGACTGCGGAAAAACAGCAGATGCTCGACAGCGGTCGCATTCCGTTGCGCGTCGGTGAAGCGGCAGCCTGGCAACAGCGCCAGACCCGCTTGAACCGGGCGTTCGAAGGCTTTTATCTGAACTGCGTCAGCACGACGGATACCGAAATCCTCAGCCTGAATTGGCTCGAAAAACTTCCGGGCTGGTCAGAGCATGTGCGCCTTGAGGTGCGTCAGCGTACCTATCGCGGCACGCTACTTCACAGCATCGGTAGCCCTGACGCAGCGGAGCTCAAGGTGCTGGTCAAGTCCAACGGCCAATATCAGGCGTTTGATGCTGAGGGTAACGATCTCAATAGTGTGCCCAGCGAAGGGAGCAATTTGTGCGCCTCCATCCTGCACGCGCTGCCGGACGGCCCCCGTGGTGCGCTGGGTTTTGCTCGCGTCTCGCAAGGCGCTGAGCTGGATGCGGCGCTGGCAACGCGGGCAATGAATGACCGGGAACAATCGTCGCGGATGCTGCGCATCGCCGAGCGGCCCCTGGCCTTCAACACGCCCGCCCGACTGAGACAGGGGCGTCTGGGGTATTCCCTGAGCGGCGGCGGCCGATTACCGGATTTTGTCAGCGACGACCATCTGTTGGACCGGATCAATCTGCTTGAGCTCCAAGATGTCTCTGCGCTGGACGTGCTCACGAGCCTGCGCGCTCAGGGATTGTCCAACCCCGACATCAATGCTCGCCTTGATGTATTGCAGGAGGAATATCGGGCACTGCACGCCAGCATTGATCAGTGGGCACTGGCCTCCAGCGCGTTGCCGGAATTGAACGCAAACCGCGCCGCCAGCCGAACGCGCATCGCAGAGGCGATCTTGCGTCATTGGCAAGCCAGCAGCGTGCTGGTGCTTGAGGGAACCGCCACCGCCTTGCGTCTGGATAACGTAGCGCTGGTGGATTTTCCCGAACAGTTACCCGCGTTCTTTTACCGTCGCATCAATGGTCTCCAGTTGCACGACACCGTCCGTACGCTGCACCGACACCCAGGGCTGGCGTGGGATGAAGTGGATCTGGTACTGGACGGATTCCTGAACCGGTTTGCGCATATCACAACGCTTGAAGTCAGCCGGTCTGTCACTGCCGGCTATCGATCACCCGGCTATTTCGAACTGCCGCGTATTGCGTCGATCCGACTGCCACGCCTCACAACGCTGAATATGATCAATCAGGATTTGATCATTACTCCGACCACCCTCGCCCCGCTCGATGGCCTTGAGTATCTGGAGCGGCTGGACCTCAGTGGCAATCATCTCGAAGGGTTCTCAGGGGACATGCAATTTCCTGTTCGTCGCCGACTTCAGCGCCTGGGGCTTGATCGCACCGGCATCGACTGGCCTGTATGGCTAAATGATCGTCTGCCCGACGGTATCGCCGAGCTTTCGCTAAACGACAACCGTATTTCGGCCTTGCCTGAGCGCCTGGTGAGCAATGGCGTCGGCGCGCCTGGCCGCACGCACGTTTCGCTGCGAGGCAATCAGTTGCCCCGCAGCGTCCTCATAGAAATGCAGCTGGACCAGGCCCGGCCTGACAGTGCGCTCAGCTTCGACTTTGAGCCAGCGCCGGAACTTCAAACCCGCATCGATGTGCTGTTGGGCGAACAGGCTGAGCTGCAAAACGCATTGCGCGACTGGAGCGAGTCATCAGGGTCCAGCGAGCCTGTGAATGAAAATCTAGCGCTGGCACGACGAGAAACCAGCGAGCTGCTGCTCACTCACTGGGGGCGAGCCGTGTCGGGCCGAGCCCCGTTGGCGGTGGTGATAGAGGCCTCGCCGTTGACGGGTTTCCCTCATACGCTGCCGGAGACCTTTTATCGCAACGTCAGCAGTTTGTCGTTGCGCGAAGTGGGGGTGGAGCCGTCACAGCTGGAGGGGTTTGTGCGCAGGTTTGGCCAGGTTTCCAGTCTGGAACTGGCCGATATTTCCCCGGCGTTACTTGCGCCGCCGCAGGTGCTGACCGAGCTGGCCAGCCTCAGGGAGCTGGACATCACTGATCAGGGAATGATCCTGGACCAAAGCGCCCTGGATTTTTACGCCCGATTGCCCCGGCTGCAGCACTTGAATCTGAGTGGCAATCGCCTCGGGATCATTTCGGACACGACCTTGTTGGCGGCGCGTTATCTGCACTCGCTGACCCTGGACAACGTGGGCATGACCAGTTGGCCCGAATGGCTCACCGATCTGCTTCCTGCGCACATCAATTCCCTGTCGCTCAACCGCAATCAACTGACGACCCTGCCGGCTGAGATCATGGAGAACCCTCGCAACGAACAGGCTCACACGGAAATCTCGCTGGAAGGCAATCCGTTGTCACGCGAGTCGATGATTGCCATGCACGCCCGCGATCACGGGAACAATACGTCCTTCAGTTTCTATATGCGCTTGCCTGACGACATACGCGCGATGCCTGTGGAATGGCGAGAGGGTGATGGCTTTGATACCGCCTCTGACTCTGATCTTGAGTACTCCCCCGATTCGCCCGTTCATGGTCATGGCCGCGTTGTGGTCAATACGCGAAGGCCACTGGTTGAACCGTGGTTGACAGGCACAGCCGATGAGGTGGTCTTGCGTCGGGGGATCTGGGAGCGCCTTGAAACAGCGGCCGATGCCCCGCAACTCATGGCGCTGGTTGACCGCCTGCGCGAGTCCGCGGATTTTCTCAGGGCGCGAGCCACGCTGACGCCACGGGTCTGGCATGTGCTGGAGGCGGCAGAGCGGGACCCCGAGTTGCGGGCGCTGCTCAATGGCATGGCGCAGGACGAAGACATCGGCAATCCCACCTGCGCTGATGGCGTGCGTCTGGAGTTCAACCAGATGGAGGTTCAGGTGTTCACCCGTCGTTCATTGCAAAACGTAGCGGACGGCGAGCGAGGCCCCACCCTGTATGAGCTGATGCGACGTCTATTTCGCCTGAGCGAGGTGGATCGTCTGGCGGTTGCCAACACGCGCGGGCGGGATCAGGCCGAGGTGCGTCTGGCCTATCGACTGGGGCTGGCCGAACCGCTGGATCTGCCGCTCCCTCCATCGAGCATGTTGTATCGAACCATCGCCGGGGTAACGTCCGAAGAGCTGGCTGGCGTGCAGGGGGAGGTGATGGCGGGCCAAAACGGACCTGGGCTGCTGGATTACGCGGCCAACCGGGATTTCTGGACCGACTGGCTTCGAGAGACGTACGCGCCGCAGTTTGCGGAGTTGCAAGCCACATTCGATCAGGATCGTGTGCGCCTTGAGGATGACTTCCCGGAGCTCAACGACCAATACCTGGAACGGGCCAAAAGGCTGCTTGATGAGAAGCAGCGAAAAGACCTGGACTTGATCAGGCGGCTGACCCACCAGGCGGGGCTCGCCTACGACTGAGTGAGTCTTTGCGCCGCCGGCAGGGTTTGACGTTTGCCGGCGGCCGAAAGTTGGCCATGGCACAAGGTTATTTTGATCGCGATATCTATTTATGCTCCACCCCGCAAACCACTGTGTAACGTCATTTCCTAATCTTTCAGCGATAAGGAAATTGCCCGATGACCATTCCGTCGTCCACGTTACACATTCCCCCGGCGAGTGAGCCGCCGAGCCTCACTCATTTGCAGCAACGCTTCAGCGATGAGCCGGTCTTGCGCGTGATTCATCACCAACTGCCCAAAGCCTTAAGCGCCGCATCCACGCAACAGCAGCAAGATTATCGACGCGCGCTGCTGGCCAGCAAATCGGCCCGCCAAGCCTTGAAAGCTCTGCTCAAGCCGCTCAAGGGCCTGTCCGATTTTGCCGAACCAATGTTGCGTCAGGCCCTGAATACCCGCTTTGGACCGGGGCTTGAGCCCAAGGTCGACACGCTGTTTCATCCCACCCTCAGGCCCAGCGGTGCGACAGGCTTGGCCACCCAGTTGACCTTGCTCGAAGCCGCTTTACACAACTTTGAGCGCAAGGAGGCAATCAAGGGCGGCTTTCTGCGTTCGGCCTCGGTGGATAAAGGAATCGACGGCCCGCACCCGAAAAACATCAGCCCCGACCAATTTGCTGACGTCTGCCGACACCTCAATATCGGCAAGAAATATCAGGACCATCTCAACGATGTGCTGGAGCCGGCGTCGCTGCCGGACGATGCACCCAACGCTGCCCGGCTCAACGCGCGGGCTACCTTCATTACCAACGACCTGGCTGACATGGAGCTTTACGCCCGTGCCGCAGTGCTGCGCAAGGACATCAGTGAACAGGCACTGGCGGCGGTGCTGGAAGTGGTGACGCGACGTGCCAGTCCTATGTTCAACGGTCTGCCGGTGGCGTTCGAGTCCTTGACAATGTTTGGGGTCGAAATACCCCGCGTTGTCATTATCAAACCGCTGGCGAGCTGGACGTTCACGCAGGTGCCGCTGGTGTTGTACGTGCCGCAGGACCCCGTTACGCCGTTCAAGGAATTCGCCACCCTGAGCGAGCTGGAAGACGACTTGCGAAGCCGGTTGATGAGTCAGACCTATCAAGCGTTTTTTGCGCGGCTGATTGGCGAGCGGGCAAGGGCGGAGTTTTTCGGTCAATTGAACAGACACTTGTTCCCCCTGGCGCCTGTTGATGGCAGTTGGTTCACCAAAGGGCTATGGCATAACGCGCCTGACCCTCGCGCTGATCTGCGTATGCAGAGCGCACCGATCAACACCGAGCTGTTCCAGAGGATGTACCAGCAGCAGATCGAGTTGATTAAAGATAACGCTCGATTCCTGGCGGTCCCTACCGAAGACGAAGACGCCAAAAGCCGCCGTGAGCGACTTCAGGCCTGGTTCGACGTGGGCATGAACATCGCCAATGTCGCCTCATTCTTTGTCCCTGTTCTGGGCCAACTGATGATGGTGTACGCCAGTGTGGAATTAGTCAGCGAGGTGTATCACGGCCTTGAGGACCTCAGTTATGGCGATGTGGAGGAGGGGTTCGATCATCTTGTCAGCGCCGGTGCCAACATCGCCTTCATGATGGCATTGGGCAAGGCTGCGCACGGTGCAGCGCCTCCTGAGCCGCCGCCGCTTACGGGCAATAACTTTGTCGGGCAGGTGGTGCCGATCAAGCTTGCCAATGGCCAGACCCGCCTGTGGAAACCCGACCTTGAGCCTTTCCAGGTCAACATCGATGTCCCGCAAGGCGCCAGCGCTGAGCTCAGCGGTGTGTTTGAGCGCGAAGGGAAAAAGTACCTGACCCTCGACGGTCGGCAGTACGAAGTGATTCATCGAAAAGCCCTGAACAAATGGCAGCTCAGGCACCCACTTCCGGACGCGAAGTTTTCGCCTGTTCTGGAGCACAACGGTGTGGGCGCTTTCCGGCATGAGGGGGAGCTGCCGCAGCAGTGGTCGAAGGATAAGTTGTTCAAGCGCCTCGGCCATACGGTGTCCGGATTGTCGGAATCGTCTGCCGAGCAAATACTCAGCGTGGTCGATGTCGACGAACCGCTGTTACGCCAGGTGCATGTAGAGAGTGCCGTTCCGCCAGGGCAACTGCGCGATACGGTCAAACGCTTTCAGCTGGATGCCGCCCTTGACCATTCGGCAAGCGGAATGTCTGGCAGGCAGCGAGCCGAGCAGTTCCGGCAGCAGTACGAGGCCAGTGAAGTGTCGTCCGATCCGATGGCTCAACTGATTCGCCGAGATTTTCCCGGCGTACCCACCGCAGTGGCCGAGGATTTGGCAAGCACCCTGACATCGGCGGAAACGGTGCAGATGCTGGACAACGGTCACGTCCCCCTGCGCGTCAGTGAAGCGGCCGTCTGGCAGCAACGACAAACACGGTTGAACCGTGCGTTCGAGGGTTTTTATTTGAAATCCCTGAGCAACGAGGACACCGAGATTCTCAGTCTGCGTTTGCTGGAAAAACTGCCGGGCTGGTCCGACCAGGTGCGCCTCGAAGTGCGCCTGGGATCGTCCGACGGCAGCCTGCTCGACAGCATCGGCGCCCCTGAAGCCACGGTCCATAAAGTGTTGGTCAAGTCCAATGGCAAGTATCAGGCGTTTGATGCACAGGGCAACGAACTCAACAGCGTGCCGACAGCGGGGAATAATCTGTGTGCTTCGATTCTGCATGCGCTGCCAGACGCACATCGCAGCGCGCTGGGTCTGCCACATGTGTCCCAAGGCCCGCAGCTCAATACGGCACTGGGAGCGTTGGCTACGGGTGATCGCGCCCGTGCCTCGCGCCTGTTAGGTATTCGCGATGGCCGGCTGAAATTCAATAAGCCTGAACGCATGAAGCAAGGGCGTGTGGGGTATGCGCTCAGCGGCATGGGCCGACTGCCCGGGTTTATCAGCGAGGATCATCTGCTGACCCGCATCGGCTTGCTGGAACTGAGCGATGTTACCGCCCAGGACGTGCTGACCAGCCTGCGTCTTGAGGGGATGTCGAATGCTGATATCAACGCGCGTCTGGATGTGTTGCAGGATGAGCGCCAGGCAATGCGTGCCAGTCTGGATCAATGGGCGATGGCCTCGAGCGAGCTACTGGCCCCCAGCCCCTCCCGAATGAACAGCAGGACGCGGATCGGCGAAGCGATTCTTCAACATTGGCAGGCTACCAGTCTGCCGGGTGCACCCGCCGACGTCGCGTTGCGCCTGGAGTCCGTTCGGCTGTCTGATTTCCCGGCGCGACTGCCAGCTTTTTTCTATGCGCGTGTCGAGCGACTGCAGCTTGTCAATGTCCACGCCCAGCCGGCTCAGCCCGGTGCCTGGCTGCCGGGTGCGAATTGGGGTTGCGACGTAATGAACACCTTCCTTGGCCGGTTTGGGCAAACCACGGCGCTGGAGATCAGCAGGCCAATGTCTTCGGGTTTCAGTTTCACCGAATTTCATGATCTGCCGCGCATTGTCGCAACTCACTTGCCTGAGCTAAGAGACCTGAGCTTGATCAACCAGGGGTTGGACATCAACGTCGAGAACCTGAACCTATTGGGCCAGATGTCACACCTGGAGAGCCTGGACCTGAGCGGCAATTTCAGCCTGGACGCGCCGGTGCCTGGCTCGGTCAACCTGAACTTGCGCAGGCTGGGGCTGGATCGAATCGGCCTGGAGCGTTGGCCTGACTGGCTGACCGCCTTGGTGCCCGAGCACATTGAGGAGGTCTCGCTGGTCGATAATCAAATTCCGGGGCTACCGGAGGCGCTGCTGCACGAAACACCGTCTTCGCAGACGACGCTGATACGTCTGCAAGGCAACCGACTGTCACGCGCCGACATGATCGAAGCCAGCTTGCGTGGGGCGGGGCAAAATCGAGCGGTCAAGATTGACGCGGGTATGCCAGCCGAACTTCAACCCCGGATCAATGTGTTGCTGGGCGAGCAGGCAGAGCTGCAGGCAGCGCTTCGCGACTGGGCCGAAGCATCGACATCGCGCGCGCCGCTGAGCGCTGAGGCGATCAGCACGCGCCAGGCAATGGGCGAGTCATTGCTCGAGCACTGGCGCGGTACCGTGGCGGGGCGCGCATCGCGGCCGATTATGATCCAGGCGATGGCACTGTCGGAATTTCCACAACGGTTGCCGGCCACGTTCTACCGCAACATCAACGGCCTGCTGTTGCGAAATGTCATCACCGATAGCGAGCAGTTGAGTCAGTTTCTGTCCAGATTTCCTCACCTATCGACCCTGGAAATCATGGGCCATTCCACCCCCATGGTCGCGCCGCCGCGCATCCTCAGCGCACTGCCAAACCTTCGCACGCTGGCTTTGATGGATCAGGGCATGGTGATCGATCAAGCAGTCATGGAGTACCTCAGTAGCCTGACTAACCTGAGAAATCTGGACCTGAGCGGTAATCGTCTGGGTGCCATTGAGTTTTCGCCTGTGCTAGGGCGGCACTGGGAATCCCTGACCCTGGATAACGTCGGCATCAGCACATGGCCCGAGTGGTTGAACTGGTTTTTGCCCGGCAGCATTGACGCGCTGTCGCTTGCGCAAAACCAACTGACGGCGCTGCCGGAAGAGATCGTCCGAAACCGCCGCAACGATTTAGCGCATACCGAAATATCGGTTGAGGGCAACCCTTTGTCTCGCGAAAGTATGATCGCAGCTCACGTCAGCGAATATGGCAATTCCCGATCATTCAGTTTTTACATGGACCTGCCGGACGATATCCGTGCGCTCGCGCCGGAGCGGGCTTGGTCATCAACCGAATCGCTGAACGATCTGGATTCGGACTTTGATGCCGACTCCGACTCTGACGCCAGCATTCATCGTCACGGGCCCACCGGGGCTGACTCCGCTGGCCCGACTAACGTGGCGCCGTGGCTTCAAGGCACGGCACAGGAAATCATCGGCTATCAGGTGGTCTGGGATCAGATTGCAGCGGCGGATGATGCGCCGATGCTCATGTCTCTGATCGGTCGTTTGCGCGAAACCGCTGATTATCTCAGGGCGCGCGAGGCGCTGGTACAACGCGTCTGGCATGTGCTGGGTGCTGCGGCGGAAGACCCGCAGTTGCGCCAACTGCTCAACGCGATGGCCGAAGAAGCGATTGCCAGTCGCACCTGCGGCGATGGCGTGCGGCTGGAGTTCAACCAGATGGAAGTCCAGGTGTTTGCGCTGGACTCGCTGCGCGATATTCCGAATGCTGAGCGAGGGCCGACGCTGTATCGACTCATGCGCAGATTCTACCGTCTGGACGAGGTGGACCGGTTGGCGCGGCTAAATGCGCAGGGCAGGGATCAGGCCGAGGTGCGATTGGCCTATCGTCTGCAACTGGCCGAGCGTCTGGATCTGCCACTGCCGCCCGCCCGCATGCTGTATCGGACGGCCGCCGCAGTGACCGCCGATGAGCTGCAAACGGTCGAAGGGCTGGTGCTGACCAGCCAGGACAGCCCGGCGTTTTTTGCCAATGTGGTGAATCGGGATTTTTGGTCGGCGTGGCTGCGGGAAACCTACGCCTCTGAGTTCGCCGAGCTCAAGGGTACATTCGACAGCGACAGGGCGCGGGTGGAGGATGAGTTTCCCGAACTCAATGACGCCTACTTCGCGCGCATCAAAGCCCTCGACGATGAGCAAAAAAACCGTGAGCGGGAATTGATGGAACAACTCACCTACCAGGAAGGCATGAAGTACAGCGACTGATCTGCTTTGCCGTTGTTTCAAATCGCAAGCGCCTCATAAACCAACCCTGTATGGCAGGGTTGGTTTTGTGCGTTTGCAGGCGTCATCGTCGGTTCTGCTAGAATCCGGTCTCTTTTTATGTGTCGCTGGCCATGTCCGATACTTCCCTTGCCGTGCCTGAAGTCGACAGCCCGTCGAACGCGCAAAAGCCCTGGTTTGTGTACCTGGTGCGCGCTGCCAACGGATCGTTGTATTGCGGCATCAGCGATGACCCGCAGCGCCGTTTCGTCGCCCATCAAAGCGGCAAGGGTGCGCGTTTTTTCTATTCCAGCCCCGCCGTTGCCTTGGTGTACGTCGAAGCCTGTCACGACAGAAGCGATGCGCTGCGTCAGGAAAGGTTGATCAAAAAACTCAGGAAGAGCGCCAAGGAAGCACTCGCCGCCAGCGACTGGCGCACTGACGGGCTTATCCACGGGAGTGATAAACAGGCATCAGCCTGAGCGGGTAGGCCGTCTGCGCAGACCCGGTTAAGCTGCTGGTTTTCACCCTGCGGGCGGACCGAAGCATGTCAGAGCTGATCCTTCACCATTACTCCACGTCACTGTTCGCCGAAAAAGCACGTCTGATGCTGGGCTTCAAAGGTCTTTCATGGCGCTCGGTGATCATCCCGTCGATCATGCCCAAGCCCGATCTGACAGCGCTGACCGGCGGCTACCGCAAAACCCCCGTGCTGCAAGTCGGCGCCGATATCTACTGCGATACCGCCCTCATTGCCCGCCGTCTGGAACAGGAAAAATCAACGCCGACGTTCTATCCAGAAGGCCAGGAATTCACTGTCGCAAGCTTTGCCGCGTGGGCTGACTCGGTGATGTTCCTGCATGCCGTCAGCCTGGTGTTTCAGCCAGCCTCCCTGGCGGTGCGTTTTGCCAAAGTCCCGCCAGAGGCCGTCAAAGCATTCGTTGCCGACCGCGCCGCTTTGTTTTCAGGTGGTAACGCCAATCGTGTCTCGCTTGAGCAGGCCCAGCATCAATGGCCGACCTTGATGTCGCGACTGGAAACGCAGCTGGAACGTGGCGGCGAGTTTCTGTTCGGTGCACCTTCTATTGCGGACTTCTCGGTGGCGCATACCCTGTGGTTTCTCAAACAAACACCAGTCACTTCTGGGCTGGTCGACGACTATCCAGTCGTAGAGACCTGGTACAAGCGGGTGATCGGGTTTGGACATGGGGCTTTTAGCGAAATGGCGTCCGGTGAAGCACTTGAGGTGGCAGGCAACGCCGCCCCGGCGGCACTCCCCGAGGAAGACTTCAGCGATCCGAACGGGTTTGCGGTCGGGCAGCGGGTTGCCATCTCAGCAGTGGACTACGGCGTCGACAGGGTGGAAGGCGAGTTGGTGTTTGCAGGAAGTGAAGAGCTGATCTTGCGTCGCGAGGATGAGCGAGCGGGAGTGGTGCATGTGCATTTCCCGCGGTACGGGTTTCACATCAAGGCCCTTTGAGCGTCCTTATTTCAACGCCGCTAAAATCGCCTGCTCACTGAATCCCCTGATCAGCGTGCCGTTCACGTCGATCAGGGGGATGCCGCGTCCGCCCAGCGCTTCATAGGCTTTGCGCCCTGCGGCATCTTTCTCGATATCGAACTCGGTATACGGGATGCCCTTGCTGTCCAGAAAACGCCGCGTTTGCTTGCAGTAGCCACACCAGTCGGTGGCGTAGAGCACGACCTTGGCGTTGGCTTGGGCCTGCGTCGAAACGGCAGAAGAGGGGTGAACGAAGTTTTCGATCTTGCCCCAGTTCTGGTAGACCACCACCACCAGCATGATCAGCAGAAACTTCTTCAGCGTGCGTATGAACATGCGAGTTCAGCCCCCTTGCTTTCGGTTGCCGAGCATCAGCGGCGCTTGAGCTGATCGGTCAACTGCGTCGGCAGCCCCTTGATGATCAACGTGCCTTTCTCTTCGTCGTACTCGATCTTGTCGCCCAACAGGTGCGCTTCAAAACTGATGGACAGGCCTTCGGCGCGGCCAGTGAAGCGACGGAATTGATTCAGGGTGCGCTTGTCAGCCGGGATTTCCGGCGACAAACCGTAATCCTTGTTGCGGATGTGATCGTAGAACGCGCGCGGGCGTTCTTCATCGATCAGGCCGGACAATTCTTCCAGGCCCATGGGCTCACCCATTTTGCTCTGGCTGCTGGCGTAATCGACCAGGGTCTTGGTTTTCTCGCGGGCGGAGTCTTCGGGCAGGTCTTCGCTCTCGACGAAGTCGCTGAACGCCTTTAGCAGCGTGCGGGTTTCGCCGGGGCCGTCGACGCCTTCCTGGCAACCGATGAAGTCACGGAAGTACTCGGAGACCTTCTTGCCGTTCTTGCCTTTGATGAACGAGATGTACTGCTTGGACGTCTTGTTGTTCTGCCACTCGGAGATATTGATCCGTGCGGCGAGATGCAGTTGGCCGAGGTCCAGATGGCGCGACGGCGTGACATCAAGCGCTTCGTTTACCGCCACGCCTTCGCTGTGGTGCAGCAACGCGATGGCCAGGTATTCAGTCATGCCTTGTTGGTAGTGAGCAAACAGTACGTGGCCGCCTACCGACAGGTTCGATTCCTCCATCAGCTTTTGCAGGTGCTCGACGGCAGTGCGGCTGAAGGCGGTGAAATCCTTGCCTTCGTCGAGGTATTCCTTGAGCCAGCCGCTGAAAGGGTGTGCGCCGGATTCCGCGTGGAAGAACCCCCACGCTTTGCCCTGCTTGGCGTTGTAGCTCTCATTGAGGTCCGCCAGCATGTTCTCGATGGCCTGTGACTCGGCGAGCTCAGAGTCGCGTGCATGAAGAACTGCGGGCGTACCGTCAGGTTTCTTGTCGATCAGGTGAACGATGGCATGACGGATCGGCATGGATTTCTCGGCGGCTGAAATGAAACTGAACGGGTGAGCGCAAGGCTCAGTCGAAAGTCGGCAAGTGTACCGCAACTGCCTCCACGGGCGCCCGAATCAGGCCGCAAACAGTGGTCGCGGGGCTTGTAACGGGCTATTTGCGGTCTGGATCGTGATAAAGCTGACCAAATGGGTAGGTAGGGGCGGATATTTGCCTAGCTCTGTGCTAGTTTTGCCCCGTCTTGCGCACTGAAGCGCGCCAAGCACGCAGTTTGTGGGCCTTTGGGCGAACCAAAGGGCTGATTCGGCATCTACATTTCGCGCCTGAACACACTCTGCAAACCATATGAATTTGATAGGGAAGGAACACCACCATGGCTCTGACTAAAGACCAATTGATCGCCGATATCGCAGAAGCTATCGACGCGCCTAAAACCACTGCGCGTAATGCTCTTGAGCAATTGGGCCAAATCGTCGCTGACCAACTGGAAAACGGTAGTGAAATCACTCTGCCAGGCATCGGCAAACTGAAAGTCACCGAGCGTCCAGCTCGCACTGGCCGCAACCCTTCGACTGGCGCAGCCATCGAAATCGCAGCCAAGAAAGTGGTCAAGTTCGTTCCAGCTAAAGTGCTGAGCGACTCGATCAACAAGTAAGCGACAACGCTTGCTGTAGAAGGCCGTGCAACGGAGCGATCCGGGCACGGTTTTTTTGTGGGCGGGATTTGGCTTCTGCCCGCGATCATACGGGGCTCCAACACGTTCTGCTCAGGCCCAGCGCTCTGCGCGCCACGCAGCCTGCTGCGCCTTGTCATGAAAGGTCCAGGCGACAAACCGGCTTTGCTTCTGCCCCTGTGACATCTCCACCACTTGGCTTTCAAACACACCCGCTTTCTTCAGCGTGCTCTGGATCACTGGCAAATTCGAGGCCTTGGAGACCAGCGTGCTGAACCACAACACCTGTTGCTTAACCTGGGCGCTCTCGTTGATCAATTGCGTGACAAAGCGCGACTCGCCGCCCTCACACCACAATTCCGCCGCTTGCCCACCGAAGTTGAGCACCGGAAGCTTGCGCTTGGGATCAGCCTTGCCCAGCGCTCGCCATTTGCGTTCACTGCCGCGCAGCGCCTCGTCAGCGGAGGCGTGGAAGGGGGGATTGCACAGGCTCACGTCGAAACGCTCATCCTTGTTCAATACGTCCAGCAGGATCAGCTTGCGATCCTTTTGCTGACGCAGGCTGACGGCTTTGCCCAGACCGTTGGACTTGATGATTGCCGTAGCTGCCGCGACCGCAACGCTGTCGATATCGGTGCCGACAAACCCCCAGCCATACTCGCTGTGACCGATCAGCGGGTACACGCAGTTGGCGCCAGTGCCCACGTCAAGCGCCGTGATAGAAGCGCCGCGCGGGATTACTCCCCCGTTGTGATCTGCCAAAAGGTCTGCCAGAAAATGCAGGTAATCTGCGCGACCGGGGATCGGCGGGCACAGGTAATCTGCGGGGATATCCCAATGCGCGATCCCGTAGAACGACTTCAACAGCGCACGGTTGAACACACGCACCGCCGCCGGGTTGGCGAAGTCGATGCTCTCTTTGCCATAAGGGTTGAGGACGACGAACTTGCCGAGTTCGGGGCTGCTTTTGATCAGCTTAGGGAAGTCGTAATGGCCTTGATGGCGGTTGCGCGGGTGCAGGCTGGCCTTTTCACGCGGCGCGGCGGGTTTGGCCGGTTGCGCGGGTTTGGGCTTCTTGCGTGGAGGTTTTGGCGTACTGGAGTTTGTCATGAGAATCCGGTTCTACGGTGTGCGCATATCCGTGTAGGAGCTGCCGGAGGTTACGAGGCTGCGATTGACGCGATCGCAGCCTCGTAACCTTCGGCAGCTCCTACAGGTCGTGCGTGACAAAAAAGGGAGGCCGTTGCAGGCCTCCCTTTTTCTATCGATTGCCAAATCTACAAACTGGCAATCCGCGCGTGTTGCTCGGCCAGCTTGCCCAGGGCCTGCTCGGCCTCGGTCAGCTTGGCGCGCTCTTTGGCGATGACTTCCGGCGGAGCCTTGTCGACGAACGCTGCGTTGGACAGCTTGCCGCCCACACGCTGAACTTCGCCTTGCAGACGCAGGATTTCCTTGTCCAGACGCGCCAGCTCGGCATCTTTGTCAATCAGCCCTGCCATCGGCACCAGCACTTCCATCTCGCCCACCAACGCAGTGGCCGACAAAGGTGCTTCGGCGCCGTCAGCCAGGATCGTGATCGATTCAAGCTTGGCCAGTTTCTTCAGCAGCGCATCGTTTTCAGTCAGGCGGCGTTGATCTTCGGTGCTCACGTTCTTGAGGAACAACGTCAGAGGCTTGCCTGGGCCGATGTTCATTTCGCCACGGATGTTGCGCACGCCGAGCATCAGGCCCTTGAGCCATTCGATGTCGTTCTCGGCGCCCTGGTCGATGCGCGCCTCGTTGGCCACAGGCCACGGTTGCAGCATGATCGTCTTGCCCTCGGCACCGGCCAGCGGCGCGAGGCGCTGCCAGATTTCTTCGGTGATGAAGGGCATGAACGGATGCGCCAGACGCAGCGCCACTTCCAGCACCCGAACCAGTGTGCGACGCGTGCCGCGCTGACGTTCGATCGGCGCGTTTTCGTCCCACAGCACGGGCTTGGACAGCTCCAGGTACCAATCGCAATACTGGTTCCAGATGAACTCGTACAGCGCTTGCGCTGCGAGGTCGAAGCGGAACTGGTCCAGCTGGCGCGTGACTTCGGCTTCAGTGCGTTGCAGCTGCGAGATGATCCAGCGATCCGGCAAGGTCAGCTCGAAGGCTTCGCCGTTCTGGCCGCAGTCTTCGCCCTTGTCGAGCACGTAGCGCGCGGCGTTCCAGATCTTGTTGCAGAAATTGCGATAGCCCTCGACGCGGCCCATGTCGAACTTGATGTCGCGACCGGTGGACGCCAGCGAGCAGAAGGTGAAGCGCAAGGCATCGGTGCCGTAGCTGGCGATGCCGTCGGCGAATTCGTCGCGGGTCTGCTTCTCGATCTTCTTCGCAAGCTTGGGCTGCATCATGCCCGAAGTGCGCTTGGCGACCAGGTCTTCAAGCTCGATGCCGTCGATGATGTCCAGCGGGTCAAGGACGTTGCCCTTGGATTTGGACATCTTCTGGCCTTGGCCATCGCGGACCAGGCCGTGCACATAAACCGTCTTGAACGGCACTTGCGGCGTGCCGTCTTCATTCTTCACCAGGTGCATGGTCAGCATGATCATCCGGGCGACCCAGAAGAAAATGATGTCGAACCCAGTGACCAGCACGTCGGTGGAGTGAAAGGTCTCCAGCGCCTTGGTCTTTTCCGGCCAGCCGAGCGTGGAGAACGTCCACAGGCCCGAACTGAACCAGGTGTCGAGTACGTCGTTGTCCTGCTGCAGCGCAACGTCGGGACCCAGGTTGTGCTTGGCGCGGACTTCGGCTTCATCGCGACCGACGTAAACTTTGCCGGACTCGTCGTACCAGGCCGGGATGCGATGGCCCCACCAGAGCTGACGGCTGATGCACCAGTCCTGGATGTCGCGCATCCACGAGAAGTACATGTTTTCGTACTGCTTGGGCACGAAGGCGATGCGGCCGTCTTCAACGGCGGCGATTGCAGGCTCGGCCAAAGGCTTGGTGGACACGTACCATTGGTCTGTCAGCCACGGCTCGATGATTGTGCCGGAGCGGTCGCCTTTCGGGACTTTCAGGGCGTGGTCGTCGACGCTGACCAGCAAACCCAGCTCATCGAATGCCGCGACGATCTGCTTGCGCGCTTCGAAGCGATCCAGCCCTGCGTATTGAGCGGGCAGGGTGCCGTCGACGGTGTCATTCAATGTGCCATCGAGGTTGAACACCTGAGCAGCCGCCAGCACATGGGCGTTTTTGTCGAAGATGTTCAGCAGCGGCAGGTTGTGGCGCTTGCCGACTTCATAGTCGTTGAAATCGTGGGCCGGGGTGATTTTCACGCAGCCGGTGCCGAATTCCGGATCGCAGTAGTCATCGGCGATGATCGGGATGCGGCGGCCCACCAGTGGCAGTTCGACGAAGGTGCCGATCAGGGCTTTGTAGCGCTCATCCGATGGGTTCACTGCAACGGCGGCGTCGCCGAGCATGGTTTCCGGACGGGTGGTGGCAACGATCAGGTAATCCAGGCCGTCGGCGGTTTTCGCGCCATCAGCCAGTGGATAACGCAGGTTCCACAGGTGGCCTTTCTCGTCATGGTTTTCCACTTCGAGGTCGGAAATGGCCGTGTGCAGTTTGGTGTCCCAGTTCACCAGACGCTTGCCGCGATAGATCAGGCCGTCTTCATGCAGGCGCACGAAGGCTTCTTTTACGGCCTCGGACAAACCGTCGTCCATGGTGAAGCGCTCGCGGCTCCAGTCCACGGACGAACCCAGGCGGCGGATCTGACGGCTGATGTTGCCGCCAGACTGATCCTTCCATTCCCAGATTTTTTCGAGAAATTTATCGCGGCCCAGGTCGTGACGGCTCAGGCCTTGCGCTTCGATCTGACGCTCTACCAGCATTTGCGTGGCGATACCGGCGTGGTCGGTGCCCGGCTGCCATAGGGTGTTGCGACCCTGCATGCGGCGGAAGCGGATCAAGGCGTCCATGATCGCGTTATTGAAACCGTGGCCCATGTGCAGGCTGCCGGTGACGTTCGGCGGCGGAATCATGATGGTGTACGAGTCGCCCGCGCCTTGCGGAGCGAAATAGTTTTCGGACTCCCAGGTCTGATACCAGGAAGTTTCGATGGCGTGCGGCTGGTAGGTCTTGTCCATGCGGGGCGGGAACCTAATTGGCATTAATTCGGGAAAGCCGGCAAGTATAGCGGCAGGGCTAGCTGCAAGCCACAAGCGACAAGGCGCAAGCTACGGGCGGTGATGGCAGGATCAAGCAGGAGTTCAAGGGCCGCAGATGCTCCGTGGGAGCGGACCTGTCCGCGAAGACTTCGGTACAGACGACGCTGATGTGTCGACTGTACTTGCGCCTTCGCGGACGGGTCCGCTCCCACGGGAATGCGCAGGCTTCAGTTTTGATACTGGGCGAGGAGCCGTTCCATCCGCGCATCCAGACGCCGCTTGATCTCGTTTTCTATATGAGGCGCGAAGTCGTCGATGACGTCTTGCATGATCAACTGCGCGGCGGCGCGCAATTCGTTGTCCAGATGCAGGAGAGCGTCAGGGTTGGGTGTCGCGCGGGGTTCTGCATGGGGCTGCGCCGGTTCCGCGATCAAAGTCGGAATGTCGGCTTCATTCACGCCGTGTTCGTCAGCAGAAATCACTTTGCCACTGACCACGTCGAACAACAGGGGAATCTGGCCTTCGTCGGAAACCGTTTCGGTCAGCAACGGTGGCTCTGTGGAATTTTCGCCAAGCAACTGTCGGATTGACTCGAGGTCGTCCAGCAAATCAGGCGGGGCTTTCAGGTGTTTTGAATTATCCATCGTGTGCTCAAAGACGCTGCAGTCGGTGATCTTGCAGAGGATAGCCCTGTTCACGATAGAAGCGAAAACTCTCTCGTGCGGCTAATTTAATGGCCGGATCTTCCACAACTATTTCCGCCACGCGGGCGAAGCGTTTGAAGAAATCCGGGATGCGCAGGTCCAGATTGACCAACAGATCCTGATGCTGACCGGGGTCATCGCCCAGCCCAAGGGCAACCGGAGCGTCGGTGTCATCTTCGGCCTCGCCATGGGGGACGAAGGTTTCGCCCTTGAAGCGCCACAGGCGAGCATCGAGGTCTTCGCGCTGGGCTGCATCGCTGCAGTGCAGATACACCCGATGGCCAAGACGCCAGGCTTTGTCTGTCAGTTTGCAGGCGAAATCCAGCCGCGCCATTGGATCGGCGCTGGGAAGGATGTAGAAATCGACTTGGGTCATGAAGGCTCCAGAGCGTGAAACGTGCCGGGCAGGCCGGCACGTTTAGCGACGCTTTACGCGCCTGCGCGGTCGAGCAGGTATTGGGTCAGCAATGGAACCGGACGGCCAGTGGCGCCCTTGTCCTTGCCGCCGCTGAGCCACGCCGTGCCGGCGATGTCCAGATGCGCCCACTCGTAGGCCTTGGTGAAGCGCGACAGGAAGCAGGCTGCAGTGATGGTGCCGCCTTTCGGCCCGCCGATATTGGCGATGTCAGCGAACGGGCTGTCCAGTTGCTCCTGATACTCGTCGAACAACGGCAGTTGCCAGGCGCGATCGTCAGCACGCTTGCCAGCGTCCAGCAGTTGATTGATCAAGCCATCGTTGTTACCCAGCAAACCGGACGTATGACCGCCGAGCGCAACCACGCAAGCGCCAGTCAGGGTAGCGATGTCGATGACTGCCTGTGGCTTGAAACGTTCGGCGTAGGTCAGCGCGTCGCACAACACCAGACGGCCTTCGGCGTCAGTGTTGAGGATTTCAACAGTCTGGCCGCTCATGGTTTTTACGATGTCGCCCGGACGGGTCGCGGTGCCGCTCGGCATGTTCTCGGCGCAAGCCAGGATGCACACCAGATTGATCGGCAGTTGCAGCTCAAGCACGGCGCGCAGAGTGCCGAACACGCTGGCGGCGCCGCACATGTCGAATTTCATCTCGTCCATGCCGGCAGCAGGCTTGATGCTGATGCCACCCGTGTCGAAGGTGATGCCTTTACCGACCAGCACGAACGGCTTGTCGGCCTTCTTGCCACCGCTGTAGTTCATGACGATCAGGCGTGGCGGCTGTGCGCTGCCTTGGGCCACGGCCAGGAACGAACCCATGCCCAGATCGGCAATCTTCTTTTCGTCGAGAACGTCGACTTTCAGATGCTTGAATTCCTTACCCAGCGCCTTGGCCTCTTCGCCCAGGTATGTGGGGTGGCACAGGTTCGGCGGCATGTTGCCCAGGTCGCGGGTAAATGCCATGCCCTTGGCGATGGCCAGAGCGTGGGTCGCGGCGCGTTCAACGTCGGCCACGTTGACCTTGTCGGTCAGCAGCGTGACTTTCTTCAGCGCGCGCGGGTCGGCTTTCTGGCTCTTGAAGCGATCAAAAACGTATTCGCCGTCGGCCAGGGTTTCGACCAGCAGGCGGTTTTTGCCATACAGATCGCGATTCTTGACGGTCAGGTGGTCCAGCGCGAAGGTGGCGTCGGTGCCGCCCAGGCCCTTGAGGGTCGATAGCACACCGCTGATGATTTTGCGGAATTGACGATCGGTCAGCTCGGCGTCTTTGCCGGAACCGACCAGCAGAACACGCTCGGCTTTGAGGTTGGGAAGGCTGTGCAGCAACAGGCTTTGACCGACTTTGCCGGCCAGGTCGCCGCGCTTGAGAACGGCGCTGATCGCGCCACCGCTGAGGGTATCGACATTTTTAGCGGCATCGCTGAGCGCGCGGCCTTCGCCAACGGCCACCACCAGGGTGGCGGTTTTCAAGGTTTCTGGGCTGACGCTTTTAACAACCAATTCCATGTCGGGGTCCCCGAATAAACTGTGGGTTATCGCAAAATGACTGCGCAGCGCGGCATGGGCGCAAGTGTCTCCGATCGCCATGCCAGCGGTAAGGCCCGCAGTTTGACCCTGCGGGAGGACCCATGACAACCCCGTTAATACGCGCGTATGACCGGTATGTGAGAAGTATCCGGCGCGCGCAGTGACAGACACACCCAATCACAGGATAATGCCGCATATTTTTTTGGTCGTTCGTCTTGGCGAGCGACCTGGCTGATCCATTTCCTTGTCAGGCTGCCTGAGCGTGACAACCCTGGAGTGTCTGGTTTGATTGTCTTCCGTTACCTGTCCCGAGAAGTGCTGGTTACCTTGAGCGCTGTGAGCGCCGTGCTGCTGGTAATCATCATGAGCGGACGCTTCATCAAATACCTTGCCCAAGCGGCCTCTGGCGCACTCGATCCCGGCGTGCTGTTTCTGATCATGGGCTTTCGTCTGCCGGGCTTCCTGCAGTTGATTCTGCCGCTCGGTCTGTTCCTCGGGATTCTCCTGGCCTACGGCCGCCTGTACCTTGAAAGCGAAATGACCGTTCTGGCCGCCACGGGCATGAGCCAGCAACGTTTGCTGTTGATCACCCTTGCGCCGGCTGCTCTGGTGTCGTTGCTGGTGGCGTGGTTGAGCTTCAGCCTCGCGCCTCAGGGCGCTACGCAGTTTTCCCTGCTGATCAACAAGCAGGACGCAATGACCGAGTTCGACACCCTCGTACCGGGGCGTTTTCAGGCATTGCGCGATGGCACGCGAGTGACCTACACCGAGCAATTGTCCGACGACCGCGTGAACCTGGGCGGCGTGTTCATTTCCGAAAAACGCATGTCTTCGGATCAATCCAAGGATCGCGGGATTACCGTACTGGTTGCCGAGAAAGGCCACCAGGAAGTCAGAAACGACGGTAGCCGCTACCTGATTCTCGAAAACGGCTATCGCTACGACGGCAATCCGGGTGAAGCCAATTACCGGGCGATCAAGTACGACACTTACGGTGCGTTGTTGCCCAAACCTGACATCAGCGATGAAGTGACGGACCGCGATGCGATTCCGACCAGTGAGTTGTTGTCGGGCGAGGATTCCCCGCGCAACCGGGCGGAATTGCAGTGGCGTGTCTCGCTGCCGATTCTGGTGTTCATCGTGACGCTGATGGCCGTGCCGCTGGCGCGTGTGAATCCTCGTCAGGGCCGATTCCTCAAGTTGTTGCCGGCCATCCTCCTTTATATGGCTTATCTCACCATCCTCATCGCTGCCCGTGGCGCGCTCGAACGGGGCAAGATTCCCGCCGCGCTGGGTTTGTGGTGGGTTCACCTGATCTTCCTCGCGATTGGTCTGGGGCTGCTGTATTGGGAACCTCTGCGCTTGAAGATGAAGAGTCGCCGCAGCGTGTCGGGGGTGGCTCATGGTTAAGCTCGATCGGTACATCGGCAAGAGCGTCTTTATCGCGATTCTTGCCGTGCTGGGCATCATTCTCGGGCTGGCTTCACTGTTTGCCTTCATCGATGAAATCGCTGACATCAGCGACACCTACACCTTCTGGGACGCGGGCAGTTTCGTGCTGATGACGGCCCCGCGTCGTCTTTACGACATGCTGCCGATGGCGGCGCTGATCGGTTGCCTGATCGGCCTTGGCGGTTTGGCCAGCAGCAGCGAATTGACCATCATGCGGGCCGCTGGTGTGTCCATTGGCCGCATCGTGTGGGCGGTCATGAAGCCAATGCTGGTGCTGATGGTCGCAGGCTTGCTGGTGGGTGAGTATGTCGCGCCCGCCACCGAGGCTCAGGCACAAGCCGCCCGCTCGCTGGCCCAGGGCAGCGGCGATGCGCAAAGTGCACGTCACGGTCTGTGGCACCGCCAGGGTGAGGAATTCATCCACATCAACACCGTGCAACCGAACGGCTTGTTGTATGGGGTGACGCGCTATCACTTCGACGATCAGCGGCACATGCAGACCGCCAGCTTCGCCAAGCAGGCGAATTTCAAGACAGATCACTGGCTGCTCAAAGACGTCACCACGACGGTGTTCCACGGTGATCGCACGGAAGTGGTCAACACGCCGGAAGAGCGCTGGAACGTCGCGCTCAGTCCGCAGTTGTTGAGCACCGTGGTGCTTCCGCCTGAGTCGCTGTCGATGACGGGGCTGTGGGGCTATGCGCACTATCTGGCCGATCAGGGGCTAAACAACGGCCGTTACTGGCTGGCGTTCTGGACCAAGATTTTGCAGCCGTTAGTGACCGTCGCGCTGGTATTGATGGCTATCTCCTTCATCTTCGGTCCGCTGCGTTCGGTGACGTTGGGCCAGCGGGTATTCACGGGCGTGCTGGTGGGCTTCACGTTCCGCATCGCTCAGGATTTGCTGGGGCCTTCCAGCCTGGTGTTCGGGTTCTCGCCACTGTTCGCCGTGCTGGTGCCGGCAGGCATATGCGCGCTGGCAGGGATCTGGCTGCTGCGCCGAGCTGGCTGACGTTAGCCACAATGAAAAAGCCGACCTCAGGGTCGGCTTTTTTGTGGGTTATATCGTCGATGCATACCCTGTGGGAGCGGACCTGTCCGCGAAAACTATTTTTGGCCGATGCATAGGCATTGAATGTGGGGACGTCTTCGCGGACAGGTCCGCTCCCACAGTTAGATATCAGTCCCCAAATTTGCGATCACTTCTTCTGCCGCGGAATCCGCACCAACTGGCTGTCGGAATACAGGTCATGCCAGCTGCGTTTCTGCTTGTCGATCAGGCTCCAGAAGAACCCGAGGCCGACACACAGCCACGATGCGATCGCCACCACAAACCTCAGCAGCGCCTGCCACAGGCTGATGCCGGTGCCGTCAGCGTTCTGTACCCGAATCCCCCAGACCTGCATGCCCAGCGTCTGCCCCGCGTGGGTCCAGAATTTAGCGAAGAAGCCAAACAAGACGAACAACAGAATCGTCGAGAGCAGAGGGTCGCCATCCAGTGAACCTGCTTCGGACATGGCGCGAAGTTTTGTTTCGCCAACGAAGGCCATCCAGATCAGTTTGTAGATGAAGGTCGTGACCATCAGCAGCGCTACGCACAGCAAAGAGTCATAGAAGATCGCGGCCATGCGACGACCCAGTCCCGCTGCGGGGAAATCGCCCTGGGGGCGGAGCAGGTGTTTTGACATCAGTGCGCGCTCGTTGGCGGGGAGCCTGCATGGTACAAAATTGCGGGTATAAAAAAGCCCCTGTTGATGCAACAGGGGCTTTTTCGTTTGCAGCTATTGTGCTTCTCAGGCTTCGGCTTGTACTTCGTCAGCCTGCATACCTTTCTGTCCTTGCACGGCAACGAACGTCACCTTCTGGCCTTCTTTCAGGCTTTTGAAGCCGTTGCCCTGAATAGCGCGGAAGTGGACGAACAGATCCGGACCGCTCTCGGGAGTGATAAAACCAAAACCTTTCTCGTCGTTAAACCACTTAACGGTACCGCTCTGACGTGTAGACATTTTCTTATTTCCTTGGAACTTAAATTAATGACAGCCTCCTTCGCACGAAGAAGTACTGGGCTGGTTGCAGGAAGTAAGAAACGTAGAGCGGGATGTAGCATTGCTTCTCGCTACTGCCCAGGTCACGGTCCGAAGCGACCCATGCAAACACAGTTAAGAAACTCTACGCTAACTGTTACAGAAAAAACAAGCCCCGCTCAGCCCCGGTTTCAGGGGGTCAAGGCCGTTTTTTAAAAAGTTTAACCAGTTAAGAGTGATCGATAGTTTTTACAATGTGCGCGTCGTTTAAAGTGCATTTTTTTGACACTTTTCATGCTGTATGTAAATGCACTGTGATGCGGCAGCCAGACTGCGAATGCACTCTTTTGGCTGCCTGATTTTTTGACGCCGATATCAACCGCGGAAGTAACGTTGCGCCACGAAAGGCATTTTGGTGACCAGCATTGGCACTTTCTTGCCACGCACAATCGCCCAAACGGATGTGTCGAGCGCGGCGAAGCCTGTATCGATACTGCCCATGGCCAGTGGAGCACCCAGTGTCGGCCCGAAGCCACCGCTGCAGACAGTCCCGATCACCGTGCCGTCGGCATCCACGATTTCTGCGCCTTCGCGCACTGGCGTACGTTCTTGTGGCAGCAAACCTACGCGCTTGCGAGCAACGCCTGATGACTGCTGGGCGAAGATCTGTGCTGCGCCAGGGAATCCGCCAGCACGGGCGCCGTCAGCACGACGCGTCTTGGAAATCGCCCACAGCAGGCTGGCTTCGATTGGGGTGGTGTCAGTGTTCATGTCATGGCCATACAGGCACAGACCGGCTTCCAGGCGCAGCGAATCCCGAGCGCCCAGACCTATCGGTGCCACTTCAGGCTCCGCCAGCAGACGCCGCGCCAGTGATTCAGCCTGATCGGCCGGCACCGAAATTTCGTAGCCGTCTTCACCGGTATAGCCCGAACGACTGACGTAGCAGTCAATGCCATCAATGCTCACGCCCTTGAACTGCATGAACGTCATCTTCGCCACTTCCGGCGCCAGGCGCGCCAGTGCTGTCACTGCCTGCGGGCCTTGCAGAGCGAGTAGGGCCCGTTCTTCGAACAGCGGTTTGATCTCGCACTGCGTGCCGATGTGCTGTTGCAGATGCGCCAGATCTTCATTTTTGCAGGCGGCGTTGACCACCAGCATCAGTTGATCATTGCCCAGATTGGCGACCATCAAGTCGTCGAGAATCCCGCCAGTGTCATTGGTGAACATCGCGTAACGCTGCATGCCCACCGGCAGGTCGATGATGTCGACAGGGACCAGGGTTTCCAGCGCTTTGGCAGCATTGGCGCCGGTCAGCAGAATCTGGCCCATGTGCGACACGTCGAACAAACCTGCTTGCTCGCGGGTGTGCAGGTGCTCTTTCATCACGCCAGCCGGGTATTGCACGGGCATGTCGTAACCCGCGAACGGGACCATTTTGGCCCCCAGTTCTCGGTGCAGGGCGTGCAGCGGCGTTTGCAACAGTTCGGTAGACATAGAAGGCTCCTTGAATGGGGTGTCACTCACCGACCGGGGTCGATGGGTTGAATAGGGGGTGGATCAGCATTCGATAATGTTCACGGCCAGCCCGCCACGGGCCGTTTCCTTGTACTTGCTTTTCATGTCGGCTCCGGTCTGGCGCATGGTGCGGATGACTTTATCCAACGAGACAAAATGCTGGCCGTCACCGCGTAACGCCATACGCACGGCATTGATGGCTTTCACCGAACCCATGGCGTTGCGCTCGATGCACGGCACCTGCACCAGCCCGCCGATGGGGTCGCAGGTCAGACCGAGGTTATGCTCCATGCCGATTTCGGCAGCGTTTTCGACTTGATTAACGCTGCCGCCCAGGACTTCGCACAAGGCGCCGGCCGCCATTGAACAGGCAACGCCGACCTCGCCCTGACAGCCAACTTCGGCGCCGGAGATGGAAGCGTTTTCCTTGTACAAAATACCGATGGCTGCGGCAGTCAGCAGAAAACGCACGACGCCGTCTTCATTGGCGCCGGTGATGAAGCGCATGTAGTAATGCAGCACGGCCGGGATGATCCCCGCAGCGCCGTTGGTGGGCGCGGTGACAACCCGGCCGCCATTGGCGTTTTCTTCATTGACTGCCAGCGCATACAGATTGACCCAGTCGAGCACCGACAGCGCATCGCGCAACGCTGCTTCCGGGTTTTTGCACAGCTGACGGTGTAACGCTGCGGCGCGACGTTTGACCTTCAGCCCGCCCGGCAAAATGCCTTCGTTGCGGCAACCGGCCTCGACGCAGTCCTGCATGACCTGCCAGATACGCAGAAGGCCCTGGCGGGTTTCGGCTTCGGGGCGCCAAGCGGCTTCATTGGCCAGCATCACCTGGCTGATCGAAAGGCCGCTGGCAGCGCAATGGGCCATCAGGTGCTTGGCAGTCTTGAACGGATAGACCAGCTGCGTTTGGTCTTCGACGATGCGATCCGCGCCAGCTGCTTCCTCATCGACCACGAAACCCCCGCCGACGGAGTAGTACTCGCGACTGCGCACTTGTAGGCCGGAGGCATCGAAGGCACGGAAAATCATGCCGTTGGGGTGGTAGGGCAGTGGCTTGCGAATCATCGCCAGATGTTGTTTCTCGATGAACTCGATGCTGTGTTCGCCAAGCAGATTCAGGCGCTCGCTGCTGCGGATCTGTTGCAGGCGGGCAGCGACGGTTTCAGTGTCGACGGTGTCTGGGTGCTCGCCTTCCAGGCCAAGCAAGACGGCCTTGTCGCTGCCGTGACCCTTGCCGGTGGCGCCGAGCGAACCATACAGCTCGACTTTGACGCAGGTGATCGATGTCAGCAGCCCGTCGCGCTGCAAGCCTTCGGCAAAACGCGCCGCCGCCCGCATCGGGCCCACGGTGTGAGAGCTGGAGGGGCCGATGCCAATCTTGAACAGGTCGAACACGCTCAGGGACATGGTAGGGCTCCGGTTATTGTTATGGTGTTTGCAGGCTTGCCCCGGGCGATTTCATCGCGAGCAAGCTCCCTCCCACAGATTAAAGTGTGGCCTGTGGGAGGGAGCTTGCTCGCGATAGCGTTTTGTCAGACAAATCGCGTCAGGCTATTCGCGGGCAAGCGCGCTCCTACAGAAAACTGATCACGCGTCCTGATAGCTCTCGATCGACGGGCACGCGCACACCAGATTCCGGTCGCCGAACACGTTGTCGACGCGGCCAACCGGTGGCCAGTATTTGCCGTCGATCAACGATGCCACTGGGTATACCGCTTGCTCGCGGCTGTAAGGGTGGCTCCACTCGCCCACCAATTCAGCTGCGGTGTGTGGCGCGTTTTTCAATGGATTGTCTTCCTTGTCCAGCGCGCCGCTTTCGACCGCACGAATCTCTTCGCGAATCTTGATCATGGCGTCACAGAAGCGGTCCAGCTCTTCTTTGGATTCGCTTTCGGTTGGCTCGATCATCAAGGTGCCGGCCACCGGGAACGACATCGTCGGGGCGTGGAAGCCGAAATCGATCAGGCGCTTGGCGACGTCATCGACGCTGATGCCGCTGCTGTCCTTGATCGGGCGCAGATCCAGAATGCATTCGTGCGCCACCAGGCCGTTGGTGCCGGAGTAGAGCACGGGGTAGTGCTCTTCCAGGCGACGGGAAATGTAGTTAGCGTTGAGGATCGCCAGTTGCGAGGCGCGTTTGAGGCCTTGGCCGCCCATCATGCGGATGTACATCCAGGTGATCGGCAAAATGCTTGCGCTGCCAAATGGCGCTGCGCAGACCGCGCCTTCTTTGCGTTCCATTTTGCCGTGACCCGGCAGGAATGGCGCCAAGTGCGATTTGACGCCAATCGGGCCGACGCCTGGGCCGCCACCGCCGTGTGGGATGCAGAAGGTTTTGTGCAGGTTCAAGTGGGACACGTCGCCGCCGAACTTGCCCGGTGCGCACAGACCGACCATGGCGTTCATGTTGGCGCCGTCGATGTAAACCTGACCGCCGTTGTCATGAACGATGCCGCAGATTTCGCGGATGCCTTCCTCGAACACGCCGTGGGTGGACGGGTACGTGATCATCAGCGCTGCGAGGTGTTCGCGGTGCTCAAGGGCTTTGGCGCGCAGGTCTTCAATATCAACGTTGCCGCGCGAATCGCAAGCGGTCACAACAACCCGCATCCCGGCCATGTTGGCGGT
The DNA here is from genome assembly GCF_057128745.1 of Pseudomonas rosaeacicularis. Lineage (NCBI taxonomy): Bacteria > Pseudomonadati > Pseudomonadota > Gammaproteobacteria > Pseudomonadales > Pseudomonadaceae > Pseudomonas > Pseudomonas rosaeacicularis. The sequence continues at coordinate 32,044 of NZ_JBSKHT010000012.1, read as the reverse complement.
TGCAGGGTTGGTGCCGTGGGCCGACGACGGGATCAAGCAGATGTCGCGGCGGTCATCGCCACGGCTCTGGTGGTAGGCACGAATGGCCAGCAAACCGGCATATTCGCCTTGCGAGCCGGCGTTCGGCTGCAACGAGATTGCGTCGTACCCGGTGGCAGCGCAGAGCATCTCTTCCAGTTCATCAGTCAGCTGCTGATAGCCGGCACTCTGCTCGGCAGGCGCGAACGGGTGCAGGTTGCCGAATTCGGCCCAGGTGACGGGGATCATTTCACTGGCGGCGTTGAGTTTCATGGTGCAAGAACCCAGCGGAATCATGGTGCGATCAAGCGCCAAGTCCTTGTCCGCCAGTTTGCGCAGGTAGCGCATCAGCTCGGTTTCTGAGTGGTAGCGATTGAAGACCGGGTGGCTGAGGATTGGCGACTGACGCAGCAATTCGCTCGGCAATTTGGCTTGCACAGCGTTCGCCAGTTCAGCGAAATCAGGCAGTGCTTTGCCGTCGGCGAACAGTGCCCACAGTGCTTCTACGTCCGCTTGCTGGGTGGTTTCGTCAAGCGACAGGCCAAGACGTTGAGCGTCTACTTCACGCAGGTTGATCCGCTGAGCGCGGGCCTTGGCGTGCAGCTCAGAGGTCTTGGCACCGGTATTGATCGTCACGCTGTCGAAGAAGAATGCCTGCTCGACGTTCAAACCCAGCTGGCTCAGGCCTTGGGCGAAGATTGTGGTGAGCTGATGCACACGGTTCGCGATCCGCGTCAAGCCGCGCGGGCCATGGTAGACGGCGTACATGCTGGCGATGTTGGCGAGCAGCACCTGCGCCGTGCAAATGTTGCTGGTAGCCTTCTCGCGGCGGATGTGTTGCTCGCGGGTTTGCATGGCCAGACGCAGGGCGGTCTTGCCGAAGCGATCGATCGACACCCCGACCAGACGGCCTGGCATGTCGCGCTTGTAAGCGTCGCGCGTTGAGAAATAGGCCGCGTGCGGGCCGCCGAAACCCAGCGGTACGCCAAAGCGTTGTGCGCTGCCGATGGCCACGTCAGCGCCGAATTCACCCGGCGGAGTCAGCAGCGTCAGGGCCAGCAGGTCAGCGGCGACCGCGACCAGTGCGTTGGCTGCATGGAAACGCTCGACCAGTTCACGGTAGTCGAACAGATCGCCATTGCTCGCCGGGTATTGCAGCAATGCGCCGAAGAACGCGCTGACGTCGGTCAGCTCGCTTTCATCGGCGACCACTACCTCGATTCCCAGCGGTTCGGCGCGAGTGCGCAGCACGTCGAGGGTTTGCGGGTGGCAATGGCTGGAAGCGAAGAATTGCTGGCTGCTTTTATTCTTGCTCAGGCGCTTGCAAAAGGTCATCGCTTCGGCGGCGGCGGTCGCTTCATCGAGCAAGGATGCGTTGGCGATCGGCAGGCCGGTGAGGTCGCTGATCAAGGTCTGGAAATTCAGCAGCGATTCCAGACGGCCTTGGGAAATCTCCGGCTGATACGGCGTGTACGCCGTGTACCAGGCCGGGTTTTCCAGCAGGTTGCGCAAAATCGGCGCCGGCGTGTGAGTGCCGTAATAGCCTTGGCCGATGAAGGTTTTGAACAGTTGGTTTTTACCGGCGATGGCTTTGATCGCCGCCAGTGCGTCGGCTTCGCTCTGGCCGTCGGACAGGCCCAGTACGCTGGTGCCTTTGATCGATTCGGGGATAACGCTGGCGCTCAGCTCTTCCAGGGAGGTGAAGCCCAAGGTGGCGAGCATGGCTTTTTCGTCGTCGGCGCGGGGGCCAATGTGACGGGCGATGAATTCGTTGGCAGTGCTCAATTCGATACGGTCAGTCATGTCGGACTCCTCAGGCTTCGGCGTTGGCTTTGATCAGGCGGTCGTAGGCGTCCTGATTGAGCAATTGACCGACAGCATTTGCATCGGAAGGGATGAAGCGGAAGAACCAGCCCTGGCCCATCGGGTCTTCGTTGACCAGCTCGGGGTTGCTGTCCAGCGCGGGATTGGTTTCGATCACTTCGCCGTTGAGTGGCATGTACACGCCGCTGGCGGCTTTGACCGATTCAACCGTAGCTGCTTCGGCGCCTTTTTCGTAGGACTGCAGGTCAGGAAGTTGCACGAAAACCACGTCACCCAGTGCGTCTTGCGCAAAAGCCGTGATGCCAACGGTGACGCTGCCGTCGGTTTCGGTGCGCAGCCACTCGTGATCTTCGGTAAAACGCAACTCGCTCATGAAAACTCCCCTGAATGAACAAAATACTCGTCGAAGGCCGCGAGTACGAATGGGCAAGTGCATAGCAAGTTTGCGGCCAGTTTGTCGGGCGGCCTGTGGTGCGCGGCTTTGCGCGATGTTTTGACTTTTTGAGGAGATGGCGCTGTAGCGAAATCGATACGGATTATCGGGTGCTGAAAATGCGTCCGAGATCAAAGCCTTGTGAGGTGGGCCTGAGCACCTTTCGTAACGATAACGTTCCGCTGGAGTGAAAGCGTTACGAATTGCCGGTTTTCGTGGGGGCGGACCTGTCCGCGAAGGGGCCGGTAAATCAGACATTGATTTATCGGCTATCAGATTGCATACGCGGACAGGTCCGCTCCCACGGTAGGTGCCGATGTCTGGCTTATCCCTTTCCGGAAATCCCGTATTTGCGCAGCCGATGGGCGATCGCCGTGTGGGAGGTCTGCAAGCGCGCCGCCAGTTGGCGCGTTGAGGGGTAATGGCTGTAGAGCTTTTCCAGCAACGACTTTTCAAAGTCATCAACGGCTTGTTCGAGGCTGTCGATCTCGCCGTCGTTCTCGCGCGCTACGGATGTGCCGGCGATGTCCAGATCGTCAATGTCCACCACGGTGTTTTCACAGATTGCCGCAGCGCGGAAGATCACGTTCTGCAACTGGCGCACGTTCCCCGGCCAGCGGTTGCCCAACAAGGCGGGGTAGGTGCCCGGCGCTAGACGACACATGGGACGCTGAATCTGCGCGCAGGCCTGCTCCATGAAGTAGCGTGCCAGCAGCAGGATGTCCTGACCGCGTTCACGCAGGGGCGGCACGTCGAGGTTCAGCACGTTCAGGCGATAGAACAAGTCTTCACGAAAGGTCCCTTCAGCCACCATTTTTTCCAGATTACGGTGGGTGGCGCTGAGGATGCGCACGTTGACCTGCACCTCCTTGTCGCCCCCCACGCGGCGGAAGCTACCGTCATTCAGAAAGCGCAGCAGTTTGGCTTGCAGATACGGCGACATTTCGCCAATTTCATCGAGAAAAACGGTGCCTTGGTTCGCCAGCTCCATCAGCCCTGGTTTGCCGCCACGCTGTGCCCCCGTGAACGCGCCAGGTGCGTAACCGAACAGCTCGCTTTCGGCGAGATTCTCCGGCAGCGCTGCACAGTTCAACGCCAGGAATGGCCCGCTATGGCGCGCACTTACTGCGTGACAGGCGCGCGCGACAAGCTCTTTGCCGGTTCCGGTTTCGCCTTGAATCAACAGCGGAGCATCCAGCGCGGCAACCCTCTGCGCACGGGCTTTGAGGGTGCGGATAGCGGCTGAATCGCCCAACAATGCATCGAAGCCTTCGGCATGATCGTGATGCAGGGCGGACAACCGCTCGCCGATGCGGCTGGGCAGATACAGCGTCAGCAGCGCACCTGCATCGTTGATCGGCGTGGCGTCCAATAACAGCGCAGCACCGTTGAGCGTGACCTCGCGCAGGGGCAGTCGGAAGCCATTCTCCACCAGCGCCGTTTGCAGGCCTGGGTCCGAAAAAAGCGCACCGATGGATTCGCCCGCAGGTTCGCGTCCACACAGGGCGATCAACGCAGGGTTGGCCAGCAATACATGCCCTGCGCTGTCGAGCGCCAATACCGGATCGGTCATGGCGGCGAGCAACGCATCGAGTTGCAGATGCCGACGCTGGCCGGGAAGGATGTCGACCACGGTAATGGCTTCAACGCCTCGTACCCGAAAAAGCCGGTCTTTGAGCTCTTCGAGCACTTCGTGGCTCAGGGTCGGGGCGTCGATGTAAACATTGGGAGGGACCATCTCCACGGCGTCCAGATTCAGATTTCTGCCACCAAGAATCCCCAGGACTTCCTGAGTGATACCGACTCGGTCGATGAAACTGACGTGGATTCGCATAGGGTGGAGAAGGTCAGGCTGTGGGGAAGGGGGCGATTATGCCAGTAAACCAACCCCGCAAGCGCAGTGCTCTTGTTGGAGCGAGGCCTGCCCGCGAAGCTTACAACGCGGACCATCTGACACACCAAGGTGTCAGCTTCACGGGCCAGCCTCACTCCAATCTCGTTCCAACAGATATCCCGTGATTATTCCAGATGCTCAGGCTTCACAGGATCGCCGGACTTCACGTCCAGCTTTTCGCGGATGTCTTCGAACATGGCGTCGTACTGGCCGTGCATTGCATGCAGGTCAATATCTTTGGGCAGACCGTGCTTCTCGGCCACCCGTGAGGCTTCGCTGGCGAAGTTGTAGGCCTTGTCCTTCGGTAATTCGAATTCATCGCTGAAGGGCTTGCCGTTGATTTCTCCTTCAAGGGAGAAGTGCATGCCTTCCCCCGAGTCGACGGTCTGGCTGACCTCATAGCGAATATGGATGTCGTAACCCACGTCCTCCGGTTGCACAGCAGGATGGGCGATATGCAGATGGCCTGGCTCGAACATGGGAATTGCTCCAGCGAAAGGTAATGAACGTAGTAAGGCAGACCCTTCTGTGGGCCCGGGGTTCATCAATGGCCCGAACTCTCCGGGCAATCCTGGCCTTTCGCAGCAGGCTCCGGACGCGACCAGATCCACAGGTTGACCAGCACCATGCCCGTCACCGCGAAGTAGATCCACCAGTTATGGTTTAGCACGACCAGCATCATGATCGCGCACAGTAGCATGGTGACCGTGGCGCTGATTTTGGCCCGCCGGGCAATCATTTTGCCGTTGCGCCAGTTGTAGAGCATGGGGCCGAACAGGCGGTGGTTTTCCAGCCAGGCGCTCAGACGTGGAGAGCTTCGTGTCGCAGCCCACGCCGCAAGGAGGATGAATTCGGTGGTCGGCAACCCGGGAATGAAAATCGCAATGATGCCAATCGTCAGGCTGACGTAAGCCAGGATGCCGAAGAGGATGCGGGACAGTTTGCTACCGGGTGCTTTGCTGATCATGGTCTCGGAATACAGGGTCAAGAGAGGCAATCCACGGTGTGTTGTCCACGGAAGGCGCCCAGCTTACCAGCGCCGGGCGCAACATGAAGCATTCAGGCGGTGACCGTTTTTGCCGATCCTGCGTAGGCATGCTCGAGCAGTTCATTGAAACGCTGGAACGCGTCCAGTGCGCCTTTATCGATTTGCTGCTCCTGGTCAGCGCTCAATGGCAGATCGTCGAGGATGCGAATGAAGCGCTTCCAGCCGTCAGCGCGGCCTCCAGTCGGTTCGCCCAAATGCCGGGCGCCGAAGCTGTCGCTCAAGTCCAGTGCCACGGCGCGCTTGATGAGAAAGGCAGCGCCCAGTTTCGAGCCCTCCGACACGAACAGCCAGCCCAGCGCCTCGGCGACGGATGGGTCTTGGACTGCACCTTGCACCGGCTCCGGTATAGAGGTTTGCAGATCAATCAGATCGGCCCTGGCTTGCTCGGCACGGCAGCGGTCAGGGAGATCCGGCACGATCTGAATCAGTTGAGGATCGGTGTACAGCGCTTTGAGCTCTTCCTGAAACAAATATTGAGCGGTCAGAAACCGGGTGTAACTGGCCAGGGTTTCGAACGGTGCGTTGGCTTTGACGGCTTTATCGAGTTGTTCGTGGGGGGCGTGGGTAATCTGGTTCAGGCGTTGCGAGCGTAGGAGAGGGCGTTGTGATGTTTCGGTCATGAGGTCTTCCTTGCGAAAAGAGGTGCGCGTCATAACGAGACGGACGAGCACTGCTTAAGCGTAAAAAAAACGCCGCTGCTGTTCAGCGGCGCACTGGTCAGCGGTGGAATTCAGATGTCCCACACCACGTTGATGGCGAAATTGCGACCCGGCTGAGTCAGGCGATCAAGGCTGGCCGGGGCTGTTACGCCTGCTTCACCGACGCCGTCATAGCCGCGCACGTCATCCCACAGCCAGTATTTCTTGTCGGTGAGGTTGTACAGGCCGCCGCTCAAGGTCACATCGTCGGTCACCTTGAAGTAACCGGTCATGTCGAGCATGCCGAAGCCCGGTGTCTTGAACGAACTGGCGGAGCCGTCCGGCGAGTGGAAGTTAGTGTCGTCAACACGGGTCTTGCGCTTGACCAGTGTCCAACTCAGCAACCCGCCGTAGTTGTCCTGGTCGTAACCCAGGCCGAAAACACCCGTCAGTGGGTTGACGCTATTGATCGGTTGGCCGGTATCGTCATTGCGGCCGTAGGCATACGCCACAGAGCCGAGTGAATAAAGACCTTGAGGTGCTCCGAAAGCATCGAGGTCCAGACGCCCCTTGAGTTCGACTCCCTTAATGGTGGCGTGCTTGATGTTGTTGGATTGGAAAGTGGTCTGGGTATAGCCGGGGCTGATAGCGTCTTCATTGATGAAGTCGCGGTACTTGTTATAGAACACCGCGAGATCAAACGATCCGGAGTCGAAATGGCCCCTCAGTCCTGTTTCGTAGCTTTTGCTCTTCTCCGGGTCCAGATTGGGGTTCGGCTCGACAATGTAGCCGGACGCTAAATTCTCGAAACGGCCATAGAGCGCTTTGGCTGATGGTGTCCGGAAGCCTTCGGCGTATTGGCCGTACCACGTGTACTGGTTGTCGATGGCATAGGTGAGCCCGAACTTGGGGGACAGGCGATGCCATGTCTTGTTTTTCCCATCGACGTCGCCGGAGTTTGTGAGGGCGACGGTGTTCAGGAATTCCTGAGTAATGTGCGGATCGAGCTTGGTGTAGTCGTAGCGCGCGCCCGGTAAAAAGGTCCAGTCGCCCCAGCTGATCTCGTCCTGAGCAAACAAGGCGTAGGTGTTGATAGTCGGATCCGGAAAGTCACTGGAGCGCACTAGGCGGTCGGACGGGCTATCGGCGCCGACGACACGACAGCTCCCGAACACTCGCGCGCAAGTGCCGTTGCCACTGCGCATGCCGGTGACTTCTTGTTGTTTGATCGTTGTGCCGTAGGTCAGCAAATGATCGGTGTCGGCAACGGCAAACGCTTTATCGAACTGAGCATCGAAGACCCACTGCTTTTCCTGGTAGTAAGCCTGGCGGTTGCGATTAACGTCCCGGGAGAAAGGGAAGTAGCGTTCGTGGGTCTCCTGCTCGGTTTTGGCGGTCTGGTAGTTGAGGCTCCATTTGACGTTGTCGACCAACAAGCTGTTCAGCTCAAAGGCGTTCTCCAGGCCAAATCGCTCTCTGCTGATGGAGTCGGTGCCTGTGCGCGACTGATAAAAGCCCAACCCGCTGCCATTGGTGAAAGGGCCGCCTACAGCGCTTTTCTGGTTGGTGTCGCGATGATCGTTGTAACGTTCATACGTGAAAGCCAAACGATCATTGTCGTTGTAATTCCAGCCCACTTTTGCAAGAACGTTTGTCGTCCGAACATCCATCGGGTTGGCTTCAGTGCGTTGCAGGCCGGTCCCGTTATTGCCGCCGTAGGATTCGGTTTCATCGCCGTCGCGCTGGCTGAAATGCAGCAGACCGTCGAACTCTCCCTGGCGACCCGCAACCGTGGCCGACTTCAACCAGCTGTTATCTGCCGAGCTGTAGCCGGTTTTCAGACGAGCGCCGACATCCTTGCCTTCCTTGATGATGTCGTCGGCGTCCAGCGTGTAGTAGCTGACAGCGCCACCGATGGCACTACTTCCGTAAAGAACGGACGCCGGACCCCGAAGGATTTCCACGCGCTTGACGATTTCCGGGTCCACATAATTGCGGTGGGTATTGGCGTAAGGCCCGGTGAAAAAGTTATCCGGAATTTCGACTCCATCCACTTGCGTCAGAACTCGATCCCCATCGATTCCGCGAATGTTGTAGCCGCTCGTGCCTGCGCGTTGCCCGGCGCCGCCTACCGAGACGCCGGGCTCATAACGCACCAGATTGCGAATGCTATTAACGTTCTGGCGGTCCAGTTCAGCGCGGTCATGCACGGTCACCGTGCTGGGCACCAACGCTACCGCCTGTGCCTGACGGGTGGCGCTCACTGTGATCTGATCCAGCGCTACAGCACCGCCCGTGCGCTTTTCGATGACGACATTGTTATTGCCCATGCTGCGGTAGCTCAGGTTACTGCCGACCAGCAGATGTTCGAGCGCCTTTTGGGCAGACATCGAGCCATTGACCGCAGGCGCCGTGATGTTTCTCGCCAGCTCCGATGACAGTCCCACCTGCCAGCCGGTGACCTTGCTGAACTCGTTCAGTGCTGTCACGAGAGGCTGCTGGCCGATGGCAAATTGGTAGCTGCCAGCCACGCGCGCTGGCTGTTCTGCGGATATGGCAGGTGCGCTGTGCAGACTGGCGCCCATTACGGCAGCGGTCAGCAGCGAAAGGCTGAACCTGCTGGCGGTTCTGGTGGGTGGGCGAGTGGCGGGGGTGAACGTGGACGGCATCGATAGCGCTCCCTGTCGTGCTAGTCGTTATAGTGTTTGTAACTGTTTCTAATAAGAATCAGTTGCATTGGCTATGACTAGACGAACGACGAACGGCTATCGCGTAAAAATATTTTCCTTCAGTTCAGAATCACCAGCGCGGGCAGTTCATGCAGGCCAGCGGAGGTGATTTGTGCCAGGGAGCGAACCACATCGAGCGGGTTGTCCAGGCGGTAATTTCCGGTCACGGCGACCTTATCCAGACGCGCGTTGGTGTTGACGATCCAGCCGGGGTAGTAGCGGCGCAGCTCAGCCAGTACCTCACTCAACGGGCAGTTATCGAATATCAACCGGCCTTGCACCCAGGCGAGGTCTTTGGTCGGGTCCAGCTTTGTGCGGGGGCTGAATCCCTCGGGGCCGACGCGGATGCTGTCGCCCTCCGTCAGGCTTACTTGCGAGTTGCCCTTCGTGGCCTGGACATTGACGGCGCCGCGCTCTACCTGAATCTGTGCCACGCCGTCCAGATAGCGGACTGCGAATGCGCTGCTGCTGCCACGCATGCGCACCGGTCCGGCCTGAACTTCCAGCGGCAAACCTTGGGTAGCAGGCACCTCGAAATACGCTTCGCCTTGCAGCAGGCGCGCTACTCGTTGCTTATCGGTAACGTCACTGGACAGTGCAGAATTGGTGTTGAGCAGCACTTTGGAGCCGTCCTCCAACTGCAAACGCTGACGTTCGCCTGCGACTGTCAGATGATCGGCTTCAAGGCGCAGCGGCAGATTGCTGAAACCAAACACGCCTAATATCAGCACTGCAGCCGTAGCCAGCGGGAGCCAGTGCGGGCGCACTCGCCGCCACCTCGATCTCGCGATGGCTGGTTTGGCCTCAAGGGCCGCCGCCGTTTGCGCTACCGGCTGGGAATGCCAGACTGACCGGACTTTTTCGAAGGCCAGGCCATTAGCAGGATCCGCCGCAAGCCAGGCCTGAAATCGCAGCTGTTGTGCGTCGTCATTGACGTCCAGTTCTATCAGCCAGCTCAAGGCTTGATCCATCGCACTGTCGCTCAGCACGTCATGGGCCAGCGAGTGGGCGCGCGAGATGTCGGGGTCCTTCACGGGTTGTCCTCGGTGTTCTTGTTTTTCAGGTGCATGTTTTTCAGGTGCATGACCGGGCAGGGCAGTAACTGACAGCAGACTGCGACAGTGCCTACACGTGGTCAAGCCTGGTGGCGACGCCGACACAAATAGCCATGATCAGTTTCAGCTCTTTTTGCACGGTACTGGGCGATACACCGAGTTGGTCGGCGATTTCGATATAGCTGCACCCGTTGAGTCGACTCAGGGTAAAAATCCGCTGCTGGCGTTGCGTCAGTTGCCCCAGGCTGGCGCTCAGCCCTTCCAGCAGGCGCTTGGCATGGGTCGCGTCTTCAAGAGTCGCCTGGGGCGCAACGACGCTTTCTACATCTGAAAGCGGCGCATCTTCCACGATGGTGCGGGCATGAATCCGCCGTGCGCGCAGATGATCCAGCGCAAGATTGCGAGCAGTTTGAAAAACGAAAGGTTCGAGATGCGTGATAGGGCGTTCGTTCAGGGCGTTTCTGACGCGCAGATAGGTTTCCTGCAGCAGGTCCTCGGCAACGCTGTGATTACTCACCATCCGCTGCAAAGTGCGGAGCAGGATCACCCGTTGAGCAAGAAATACATCATTGAAATTCGACTGACTCACAGGAGCGCCCGACCGGAAATTCGCCAGATGATAATGCTTATCATCCGTGAAGTGGGTCAAGAGATTGTAAGTGTTCTCGCTGTGAGCACAATCGTAGGCGCTTACGAGCAACGCGACGATGCGATGCGGTATCCCAGACATACCAAATCGCAGCTTCGCGCGGGCTCGTCAGCCTCTAGAAACGACCGGGTCCGCCGCAGCGTCGCGGCGGCCAGACCCAATCACTCGGCGTTCATCAACGCCAGGCAGTTATCCAGCATGCGGTTGGAGAAGCCCCATTCGTTGTCGTACCAGGCCAGCACTTTCAGCAACTTGCCGCTGACTTTGGTGTGGTTGGCGTCGAAGATGGACGAGAGCGGGTTGTGATTGAAGTCATGGGACACCAGCGGCAGGGTGTTGTAGCCGAGAATCTTGGAGTGCTGGCTGGCTTCTTTCATGATCGCGTTGACCTCTTCGGCCGTTGCATCGCGCTTGAGTTGGATCGTCAGGTCGACCAGCGACACGTTGATCACCGGAACGCGAACAGCCATGCCAGTCAATTTACCTGCCAGCTCCGGGAGCACCAGGCCAACCGCTTCGGCGGCGCCGGTTTTGCTCGGGATCATCGACTGGGTTGCCGAGCGCGCGCGATACGGGTCGGTGTGGTAAACGTCGATCAGGTTCTGGTCGTTGGTGTAGGCGTGAATGGTGGTCATCAAGCCGCTCTCGATGCCCAGTTCGCGGTGCAGAACTTGAGCAACCGGGGCGAGGCAGTTGGTGGTGCAAGACGCGTTGGAAATGACCTGATGAGATTGACGCAGCACATCATGGTTGACGCCATAGACCACGGTGGCATCAGCGCCTTTGGCTGGAGCCGAGATGATGACCTTTTTGGCGCCAGCGGTGATATGAGCGGCGGCTTTGTTGCGGTCGGTGAACAGACCGGTGCATTCGAACACCACGTCGATGTTTTCAGCTTTCCACGGCAGGTCAGCAGGATTGCGAATAGCGCTGACCGAAATGCGGTCGCCGTTGACCGTCAGACCTTCTTTGTCGAACTCGACAGTGCCATCAAACTGACCGTGAACGGTGTCGTACTTGAGCAAGTGGGCGTTGATTTCGCTGTCGCCCAGGTCGTTAATGGCGACGACTTGCAGGTCCTGGCGGTAGCCTTGGGTATAGAGTGCACGTAGGACGTTGCGGCCGATTCGGCCAAAACCGTTGATTGCGATGCGAAGTGTCATACCCCGTCCTCACTGAATTTGTTGTTGGAATTACAAGATTATTCTCATGGAAATAGAAAACAAGCCTTTTTAGTGGCAGTATTTTGTTTTATCTACAAATAGAAACCCGTAATGCCAGTGCAAATGTCCGAAAATCAAGCCGTTGCCAGCTCATCGGTTTGTTCGTCGAAAATTTGCAGGGCCTGAACGGGTGACCACATCAGTTAGCCTGGAGTTCATGACAATGCATCCCCGCGTCCTTGAGGTAACCGAACGGCTGATCGAACGCAGCCGTGAAACCCGTCAGCGCTATCTGCAAATGATCCGGGGCGCTGCGAGCGACGGCCCGATGCGCGGCAAGCTGCAATGTGCCAACTTCGCCCATGGCGTTGCGGCCTGTGGTCCGGAAGATAAAAACAGCCTGCGCATGATGAATGCGGCCAACATCGCCATCGTTTCTTCCTACAACGACATGCTCTCGGCGCATCAGCCGTACGAGCATTTTCCTGAGCAGATCAAGACAGCCCTGCGTGAGATTGGCTCCGTCGGTCAGTTCGCCGGCGGCGTGCCGGCCATGTGCGATGGCGTGACCCAAGGCGAGCCGGGCATGGAATTGAGCCTGGCCAGCCGCGAAGTCATTGCACTGGCCACAGCGGTTGCGTTGTCTCACAACATGTTTGATGGCGCTCTGATGCTCGGTATCTGCGACAAAATCGTGCCCGGCCTGATGATGGGCTCGTTGCGCTTCGGTCATTTGCCGATCATTTTTGTCCCGGGCGGGCCGATGGTGTCGGGCATTTCCAACAAGGAAAAAGCCGACGTGCGTCAGCGCTACGCCGAAGGCAAGGCGACCCGCGAGGAGCTGTTGGACTCGGAAATGAAGTCCTATCACGGCCCGGGCACTTGCACCTTTTACGGCACTGCCAACACCAACCAGCTGCTGATGGAAGTCATGGGTTTGCATTTGCCAGGCGCATCCTTCGTTAATCCCTACACGCCGATGCGCGATGCGCTGACACGCGAAGCGGCATACCAGATCACGCGTCTTACGAAACAGAGCGGTCAATTCATACCGCTGGGTGAGATTGTGGACGAGCGCGCGCTGGTCAACTCGATTGTTGCCCTGCACGCGACGGGCGGTTCCACCAACCACACGCTGCACATGCCCGCCATTGCGCAGTCCGCCGGCATTCAATTGACCTGGCAGGACATGGCCGACTTGTCCGAAGTCGTACCGACCCTGACCCACGTTTATCCGAACGGCAAAGCCGACATCAACCACTTCCAGGCGGCCGGGGGCATGGCGTTCCTGATCCGCGAGCTGCTGGACGCAGGCTTGATGCATGAAGACGTCAACACGGTGATGGGCCCTGGACTGCGTCGGTATACCCAAGAGCCGTTTCTGGAAGACGGCAAGCTGGTCTGGCGCGATGGCCCGACCGAAAGCCTGGACGAGCACATCTTGCGTCCGGTCGCCCGTCCGTTCTCGGCCGAAGGTGGTTTGCGCGTGATGGAAGGCAACGTGGGGCGCGGCGTGATGAAGGTATCGGCTGTAGCGCTGGAGCATCAAATCGTAGAAGCGCCGGCCAAGGTGTTTGACGATCAGCAGGACCTGGCGGATGCCTTCAAGGCGGGCGAGCTGGAGTGTGATTTCGTTGCCGTCATGCGTTTTCAGGGGCCGCGTTCCAACGGCATGCCTGAGCTGCACAAGATGACGCCGTTCCTTGGCGTGTTGCAGGATCGCGGCTTCAAAGTCGCATTGATTACTGATGGGCGTATGTCCGGCGCGTCGGGGAAAATACCGGCAGCAATCCACGTTTGTCCTGAAGCGGCCGATGGTGGTCCGTTGGCACTTGTGCGTGATGGGGATCTCATTCGGGTCGATGGCGTGAAAGGAACGTTGCAAGTTTTGGTTGAACCGGCAGAATTGGCCGCCAGAGAACCGGCAATCGGTCGGCTGGCCAACAACGTGGGCAGCGGACGTGAGTTGTTCGGCTTCATGCGTATGGCCTTCAGCTCCGCGGAGAAGGGCGCCAGCGCCTTTACTTCGAATCTGGAGACGCTTACGTGAAATTGGCGATGGTGGGTGATATCGGTGGGACGAATGCGCGTTTTGCCATTTGGGAAGACGACCAACTGCATTCGGTCCGGGTGTTCCCGACCATCGATTACGCAAGCCCTGAGAAAGCGCTGCTGATCTACATCGAGGACCTGGAGCTGCAATTGGGCGATGTCGGCTCCATTTGCCTGGCGGTGGCAGGCCCTGTGGTTGGCGACGATTTCCACTTCACTAACAGCCACTGGCAGATCAACCGGCAGTCGTTCTGCGCCGCACTTAAAATCGACAACCTGATCATGGTCAACGATTTCACCGCCATGGCGTTGGGCATGACCCGTTTGCGTGACGATGAATACCTGACTGTACGCCACGGCAAGGGCGACCCGAATGCCGCCAAAGTCGTCATCGGTCCGGGCACAGGCCTGGGCGTCGGAACATTGGTGCGTAACGGCGATAAGCACTGGATGGCCGTCCCGGGGGAGGGCGGGCATGTCGATTTGCCGATTGGCACCCCGCGTGAAGCCATGCTGTGGATGCGCCTGATGGCCGACCACGAGCACGTCAGCGCTGAAACTGTGCTGAGCGGCGCCGGTCTGTTGTTGCTGTACCGGGTCAGTTGCGCCCTGGACGAAATCGAGCCAACGCTTAAATCCCCCGCTGCCATCACCTCGGCAGCAATGGATGGCGATTCAGTCGCCGCAGCGGTGCTGGAGCAGTTTTGTGTGTTTTTGGGGCGAGTGGCGGGGAACAACGTACTCACGGTCGGCGGTCGCGGCGGGGTATACATCGCAGGCGGCGTGATTCCGCGCTTCGTGGATTTCTTCATGCAGAGCGGTTTCAACCGGGCCTTGTCTGAAAAAGGCTTGATGAAAGACTATTTCCAGGGTGTGCCGGTCTGGCTGGTGACTGCCGAATACCCAGGATTGATGGGGGCGGGCGTGGCGCTGGATCAGGCGCTTGAAGTGGCCCACCACTGAGGGCGTGGGGGCGGACCTGTCCGCGAAGACGTTGGTACTTCCGACGCACAGGTAAGGGGGCGGCAATCGCATTCGCGGGCGGGTCCGCTCCCACAAGGTTCATTGATGAAGATTTATCTATAACAACAAATAACGCACACAAGGACGACCAACGTGAACGCTGTCAGCAAGTCGATTCTGGTGGTCGATGATGACCAGGAAATCTGTGAGTTACTGCAAGCCTACCTGAGCCGATCTGGTTTTCAGGTCCGAACGGTCGGCGATGGTGCGCAGTTTCGCCAAGCGTTCAATGAGGAGCCCAGCGACCTGCTGATCCTCGATGTGATGTTGCCAGACGAAGACGGCTTCAGCCTCTGCCGCTGGGTCCGGCAACACCCTCGGCAACCCCACGTGCCCATCATCATGCTCACAGCCAGCTCCGACGAAGCCGACCGGGTCATTGGTCTGGAGTTGGGCGCTGACGATTACATGGCCAAACCCTTCAGTCCTCGTGAGCTGCAAGCCCGTATCAAGGCGCTGCTGCGGCGTGCGCAATTCGGCCAGGAGCGTTCCGGTGGCGAAGTGCTGGTGTTCGATGAGTGGCGTCTGGACATGGTCAGTCACCGGCTGTTCCACAACGACGGCGAAGAGGTGATTCTCTCGGGGGCGGATTTCGCTCTGCTCAAGCTGTTCCTCGACAACCCTCAGCAAATCCTCGACCGCGACACCATCGGCAACGCTACCCGTGGCCGGGAGCTGATGCCGTTGGAGCGTATTGTTGACATGGCAGTGAGCCGTTTGCGTCAGCGCTTGCGTGACACCGGTAAGGCGCCGCGATTGATACGCACCGTGCGCGGCAGCGGTTATCTGCTGGCCGCGAACGTGTTGCCCCAAGCCAGCAATGGCTACTAACGCGTGATCGTGATCGAGAAGAAACGCAAGTTGCCGGTGCCGCGTTCGCTGTTGGGACGCATGCTGCTGCTGACATTGCTGGCGGTGTTCATGGCTCAGGCGCTGTCCAGTGTGATCTGGCTGTCACAGCTGCGGGCCACGCAAATGGAGGGCTTGATCACCAGCGCGCGCAGTCTTGCGCACTCGATGGCGGCGAGCGTCAGCTACTTTCGCTCGCTGCCGGTGGCCTATCGGCCTTTGGTGCTGGACCAACTGCGCAACATGGGCGGCACTCGGTTTGTCGTGTCACTCAACGATCATCCGCTGGACATGGCGATTCTCGAGCCGACCCCACGCAAGGAAGCCGTGCTGACCGCTGTCGATGAAGTGCTGCGCCAGCATCTGGGCAACGACCCGGACATCGCTATCTGGTTCGTTCGTCCCGAAGACCTGCGCATCTTCAACGGCGGTTTGAAGCTCGACGAACTGCCGCGCTCTTGGGCGCATTACGCGTTGAGCCTGGAGCCGGTGAACCCGCCAGTGTTGGTCACGCAGATCCAGCTCTCTCAGGGCGAGTGGTTGTACATCGCCTCTTTGCTGCCCGAACCCTACACCAGCCTCGAAGAGCAGGACCTGCCAACGCAGCAGGTGTGGTTCATCATCCTCACCAGCAGTTTTCTGTTGCTGTTCATTGGCCTGCTGGTGCACTGGCAAAGCGGCCCGCTCAAGCGTCTGGCGCGGTCGGCGCGCGATATGTCCCTCGGCGCCGATGTTGAGCCAGTGGTAGAAGGCGGGGGCAGCGAAGTGGTTGAGGTGACTCGCGCGTTCAACACCATGCGTGCGCGAATCAGTCGTTATCTGAGTGAGCGGGGCCAGTTGTTCAGTGCCATCTCTCATGACCTGCGCACGCCCATTACTCGTCTGCGACTGCGGGTAGAACTGCTGGAAGATGAGGTCACGCAGGCCAAGTTCACCCGCGATCTGGACGAGCTTGAGTTGTTGGTGAAAGGCGCATTGCAGTGCGTCAAAGACACTGACATTCACGAAAACATCGAGCCGGTGGACCTGAATCACGCGCTCGATTGCCTCATCGAGCCCTATCTGTCACCCGATGGCGATGGCCGCGTGACGCTGCAGGGCAAGGCCATGTCGATGTTTCCCGGCAAACCGTTGGCCCTGCGGCGCTGCATGGGCAACCTCATCGACAACGCGATCAAGTACGGCAACAAGGCCCATTTGCACGTCGAGGATGATGCCGAGGCGTTCATTCTGCACGTCGACGATGAAGGCCCGGGCGTTCCCGAGCAGCGTCTGGAGCAAGTGTTCGAGCCGCATTTTCGGCTGGCGGGCAACCAGCAGCAGGGTTATGGGCTGGGCCTTGGTATCGCGCGCAATATCGCCCATAGCCATGGCGGCGAAGTGACGTTGCAGAACCTGCGTGATGGCGGGCTGCGCGTGACATTGTTTCTGCCGCGTGGGTTGGAATAGGCGTTGAGAACTGCTCTTGTGGGAGCGGACCCGTCCGCGAATACGGTCTGGCATTCGCCATAACCTTGTCGGCTGTACAAATGCCTTCGCGGACAGGTCCGCTCCCACTAAAACGCATCGCCTGAGGTGGTATTTATTAGTGTTATTTGAATGTCACAACTCTGTGACACTTGCGCGTCCCTTCGTTACCGTCCGCTCTAGCCCCTTGGTTAGAATCCATGCAGCGCAAGCACCAGACTTGCTCAGGCATAACAACAAGAAAGGTCAATTAGATGAATTCCATCACCCGTCTCGCTGCACTTGTTTCCCTCGCCTCGTTGTTTCCGCTGAGCGCCCTCGCTGCTGAATCCAAAGGCACTGTCGAAGTTGTCCACTGGTGGACGTCCGGCGGCGAAAAAGCTGCTGTTGATGTGCTCAAAGCCCAAGTTGAAAAAGACGGTTTTGTCTGGAAAGACGGTGCCGTCGCAGGCGGCGGTGGTGCAACCGCCATGACCGTTCTCAAAAGCCGCGCCGTAGCCGGTAACCCACCAGGTGTTGCCCAGATCAAAGGCCCTGACATTCAGGAATGGGCGTCCACCGGTCTGCTGGATACCGACGTTCTGAAAGACGTCTCCAAAGAAGAAAAGTGGGACAGCCTGCTGGATAAGAAAGTCTCCGACACCGTTAAGTATGACGGCGATTACGTAGCCGTTCCGGTGAACATTCACCGCGTGAACTGGCTGTGGATCAACCCGGAAGTCTTTAAGAAAGCCGGTATCGACAAAGCCCCCACCACCCTCGAAGAATTCTACGCCGCAGGCGACAAGCTCAAGGCCGCAGGTTTCATCCCGCTGGCCCACGGCGGTCAGCCTTGGCAGGACAGCACCGTTTTTGAAGCCGTCGTGCTTTCAGTCATGGGCGCTGACGGTTACAAAAAGGCCCTTGTTGATCTCGACAACGGCGCATTGACCGGCCCGGAAATGATCAAGTCGCTGACCGAGTTGAAGAAGGTCGCCACTTACATGGACGCCGACGGCAAAGGCCAGGACTGGAACCTGGAAGCGGCCAAAGTCATCAACGGCAAGGCTGGCATGCAGATCATGGGCGACTGGGCCAAAAGCGAATGGACTGCTGCCAAGAAAGTCGCCGGCAAGGACTACCAGTGCGTAGCGTTCCCGGGCACCGACAAGGCGTTCACCTACAACATCGACTCCCTGGCGGTGTTCAAGCAGAAAGACAAAGGCACGGCCGCTGCTCAGCAGGACATTGCCAAAGTCGTACTGGGTGAAAACTTCCAGAAAGTCTTCAGCATCAACAAGGGCTCGATTCCGGTTCGAAACGACATGTTGAACGACATGGAAAAACTCGGATTCGACTCGTGCGCCCAAACCGCTGCCAAAGACTTCCTGGAAGATGCCAAGACCGGTGGCCTGCAACCGAGCATGGCGCACAACATGGCGACTACGCTCGCCGTGCAAGGTGCGTTCTTTGATGTCGTGACCAACTACATCAACGACCCGAAAGCCGATCCGGCTGACGCGGCCAAGAAACTCGGTGCTGCGATCAAGTCTGCCAAGTAAGCGTTAGCAACAAGCTAGAAGCTAAAAGTTGCAAGCTACAAGTTGCAGGTCATGGGTTGTACGGCGCTGCACTTGTAGCTTACGGCTTGCAGCTGTATCCCCTCTCTATTGGATTTTCAACATGAGTTCTGTTGCTGTGTTCAGCAAAGCCTCGCCGTTCGATGCACTGCAGCGCTGGCTACCCAAACTGGTGCTGGCGCCAAGCATGTTCATCGTGTTGGTGGGCTTCTACGGTTACATCTTGTGGACGTTTGTACTCTCGTTCACCAATTCGACTTTTCTACCGACCTACAAATGGGCCGGACTGGCGCAATACGAGCGCCTGTTCGATAACGACCGTTGGTGGGTGGCGAGCAAGAACCTGGCCGTTTTCGGCGGCATGTTCATCGGCATTACCTTGGTGATTGGCGTGCTGCTGGCGGTGTTTCTCGATCAGCGCATCCGTCGCGAGGGCTTCATCCGCACGATTTACCTGTACCCGATGGCGCTCTCGATGATCGTTACTGGTACGGCGTGGAAATGGCTGCTCAACCCGGGCATGGGCCTGGACAAATTACTGCGGGACTGGGGCTGGGAAGGCTTCCGGCTGGACTGGCTGATCGATCCTGATCGCGTCGTCTACTGCCTGGTGATCGCTGCCGTCTGGCAAGCCTCCGGATTTATCATGGCGATGTTCCTCGCGGGCTTGCGCGGCGTCGACCAGTCGATCATTCGTGCTGCGCAAATCGATGGCGCAAGCATGCCGAAGATTTATTGGAAAGTGGTGCTGCCAAGCCTGCGTCCGGTGTTCTTCAGTGCCGTGATGATCCTTGCGCACATCGCCATCAAGAGCTTTGACCTTGTCGCCGCGATGACAGCGGGCGGTCCGGGTTACTCCTCCGACCTGCCAGCGATGTTCATGTATTCGTTTACTTTCAGCCGCGGCCAGATGGGCATGGGCTCGGCCAGTGCAATCCTGATGCTCGGGGCGATTCTCGCCATCATCGTGCCTTATCTGTATTCCGAGCTGAGGGCCAAGCGCAATGACTAATCTCGTTGGCAAACCCGCGCTGAGTCTCAGCCGAGTTGCGATTTATGCAGTGCTGATCTTGGCGTGCCTGCTGTATCTGGTGCCGCTGGTGGTCATGTTGCTGACCAGCTTCAAGACACCCGAAGACATCGGCACGGGCAACCTGTTGAGCTGGCCAACCGTCGTCACCGGCATCGGCTGGGTCAAGGCCTGGGCAACCGTAGACGGCTATTTCTGGAACTCGATCAAAATCACTGTGCCGGCCGTGCTGATTTCCACCGCCATCGGCGCGTTGAATGGCTATGTGCTCTCAATGTGGCGCTTCCGGGGTTCGCAGTTGTTTTTCGGCCTGTTGCTGTTCGGTTGCTTTCTGCCATTCCAGACCGTGCTGCTGCCCGCGTCGTTCACCCTCGGCAAAATGGGCCTGGCGAGCACCACCACAGGGCTGGTGTTCGTGCATGTGGTCTACGGGCTGGCGTTCACGACGCTGTTCTTTCGCAACTACTACGTGAGCATTCCTGATGCGCTGGTGAAAGCCGCACGCCTAGATGGCGCGGGATTTTTTACTATCTTTCGCATGATCATTCTGCCGATGTCCACGCCGATCATCATGGTCTGCCTGATTTGGCAGTTCACGCAGATCTGGAACGACTTCCTGTTCGGTGTGGTGTTCTCCAGTGGCGATTCCCAGCCTATTACCGTGGCGCTGAACAACCTGGTCAATACCAGCACCGGCGCCAAGGAATACAACGTTGATATGGCTGCCGCGATGATCGCCGGTCTGCCGACCCTGCTGGTGTACATCGTCGCAGGCAAGTATTTCGTGCGCGGCCTCACGGCCGGCGCAGTCAAGGGGTAATCATGGCAACGCTCGAACTTCGTAACGTAAACAAGACTTATGGCCCCGGCCTGCCGGACACCCTGAAGAACATTGAACTGCAGATCAACGACGGTGAGTTTTTGATTCTGGTCGGGCCTTCGGGCTGTGGTAAATCGACCCTGATGAACTGCATCGCGGGCCTTGAAAACATCACCGGCGGCGAGATTGTCATCGACAACCAGGACGTCAGCGGCATGAGCCCCAAGGATCGGGACATCGCCATGGTGTTCCAGTCCTACGCGCTTTACCCGACCATGAGCGTGCGCGAGAACATCGAATTCGGTTTGAAGATCCGCAAGATGAGTCAGGCAGCCATCGACGAGGAAGTTGCTCGCGTTGCCAAGTTGCTGCAGATCGAACACTTGCTCAATCGCAAGCCTGGCCAGTTGTCCGGTGGTCAGCAACAGCGTGTGGCCATGGGCCGTGCGTTGGCCCGTCGCCCGAAAATTTACTTGTTCGATGAGCCGCTCTCCAACCTCGACGCCAAGCTGCGGGTCGAGATGCGTACCGAAATGAAACTGATGCACCAGCGCCTGAAAACCACCACGGTTTACGTCACCCACGATCAGATCGAAGCAATGACCCTGGGCGACAAAGTGGCGGTGATGAAGGATGGCATCATTCAACAGTTCGGTACGCCCAAGCAGATTTACAACGATCCAGCTAACCTGTTCGTAGCCAGCTTTATCGGTTCACCTCCGATGAATTTCATACCGCTGCGTTTGCAGCGTAAAGAGGGTCGTCTGGTGGCGTTGCTTGATAGCGGTCAAGCGCGTTGCGAATTGCCCATGAGCATGAACGATGCGGGGCTTGAGGATCGTGAGGTGATTTTGGGTCTTCGCCCGGAGCAGATCATGCTAGCGTCCGGCGAAGCCAGTGCTTTGCCAGGCATTCGTGCTGAAGTGCAGGTTACAGAGCCGACCGGGCCCGATACGCTGGTGTTCGTCATGCTCAACGGCAGCAAGGTCTGCTGCCGTCTGGCGCCGGATGTCGCGCCTCAGGTGGGTGAATCATTGAATTTGCAGTTCGATCCGAGCAAGGTCCTGCTGTTTGACGCTCAGACCGGAGAGCGACTGGGTGTATTGGGAAAGTCGCCAGCCGCTGAACCCGTCAGCAATATCACGCGGCTCAATCGCAACTGATCCAGAGTGGCTATGTAAGAAGCGGGCACATCTGACTGGCCAACCCTGCCGTAAGAAAGCCAGTCAGGCACACGAGGCAAGTAGTTACAACGCTGTTTAAAGCTAATAACAATAAAACGAGGATTTAAGGGATGAAGAAGGTACAGGGCAAATCGCTGAAGCAGTTTCAGCTTATCGGTGGACTGTCGGTTTTAAGTGCGTTGACGCTATCGGGAACTGCTTCGGCAATGGAGCCGTTCCACGCCAGCGAACACATGACCGGCGACTGGGGTGGTCTGCGCCAAGAGCTTTACGACAAGGGTTTTGATTTCCCTATCGAGTATGTGGGTGAGGCAGGCTCCAATCTCAATGGCGGCTACAACGACGACACGACCGGGCGCTACAGCGACCAGTTCGCGTTCGGCGTACAAATGGACCTGCAAAAAATCCTCGGTTGGCATGACGCCGAATTCAAACTGGCGATCACCGAGCGTAGCGGCAATAACATCTCCAACGACCGTATCGGCGATCCTCGCGCCGGCACCCTCAGCTCCTCCCAAGAAGTATGGGGCCGTGGTCAGACCTGGCGTCTGACGCAAATGTGGGTCAAGCAAAAGTACTTCGACGGGAAACTGGATATCAAAGCCGGGCGATTCGGCGAAGGCGAAGACTTCAACAGCTTCCCATGCGACTTCCAGAACCTTTCGTTTTGCGGCTCGCAAGTCGGTAACTACGTAAACACCTGGTACAACTGGCCAGTCAGCCAGTGGGCATTGCGCGTGAAATACAACATCACGCCAGAAGTCTTTGCCCAGATTGGTGTGTACGAGCAAAACCCGTCTTACCTGGAAACCGGCAACAGCTTCAAGCTGAGCGGCAGCGGCGCCAAAGGTACCGTGGTTCCAGTTGAACTGGTGTGGTCGCCAACGGTTAACGCCTTGCCGGGCGAATACCGCGTCGGTTACTACGTCAGCAGCCCGAATGCCGATGACCTGTACGAAAACGAAAACGGTCAGCCGCAAGCGACTGCCGGTGGTGACTTCAAGTCGCACAAAAACAAACACGGTTGGTGGGTTGTGGCGCAGCAGCAGTTGACCAGCGTGGGTGGCGACACTTCTCGTGGTCTGAGCATCTTCGCCAACGCGACTGTGCATGACAAAGCCACCAACTTCGTCGACAACTATCAGCAGGTCGGCTTTGTCTTCAAAGGCCCGTTCGACGCACGCCCGAAGGATGACATCGGTATCGGTATCGCCCGTATCCACGTCAATGACGATGCTCAGGACAACCGTCGCCTGATCAACGCCACCAACGGCATCGACGACTACGACAACCCAGGCTATCTGCCCATCCAGAAGACTGAGTACAACTCGGAAATCTACTACGGTGTGCACCTCACCGATTGGCTGACCGTGCGTCCTAACTTGCAGTACGTGAAGAGCCCGGGCGGTGTGGACGACGTTCAAAACGCACTGGTTGCCGGTATCAAGATTCAGTCGAAGTTCTGATTCAAGCGGACGCTCCTCCGCTTCACAAACGATCAAGGGTCGTGTGTGCTTTTACGGGCAGCCTGGCTGCCCGTTTTTTTTGTTGTCGGCTCTGGCAGTTCAGGGCATTTTTTATTGGGTTTGCTGACCCTGTAGGAGCCAACTTGTTGGCGAGACAGATGGCTAGGTGTGTCCGGCAAGACGCCTCGCGAACAAGTTCGCTCCTACAGAAGCCGCGTCGTTTCAAGATATCCAGCACGGGACCGCAATGGCCATCAACGCATCACCTTTGCACGAGCATCCGCTGCAGCGTTTCTTCACCGCCACGCGGCCAATGCCGACGTTTCAGTGGGAGCGTTATCAGCAACGAGACGTGCTGGTGATCGATCATCCCCAGTGCCAGGCAGTCTTCAGTCGGCAGGGCGGGCAATTGCTGCATTTTCAGCCCCGCGGCCAGAAGCCATGGCTGTGGTGCGCCGCGCAGTGGCCACAATTCGGCGCCATACGCGGCGGCGTGCCGGTGTGCTGGCCATGGGTGGGTCGGCATCCAAGCGAAAAGGTCTGGCCCGCTCATGGCTGGGCGCGCCTGCTCGACTGGAAGCTGATCGACAGCACCGAAAGCGAAGCCGGGGTGACGTTGCACTGGCGTCTGAAGCTTTGGGATTGGCAGGCTGACTTGTTCGCCGAGCTGGGCCATAGCATGGGCTTGCGCCTGGAAACGCAGCACGAAGACAGCCAGCCTTGTCAGTTCAGCCATGCGTTGCATGCTTACTGGCGCATCAGCGACGTGGCTGATGTGGCGGTGGACGGCCTGGACGGTGCACACGGGTATGACGAGCTGAGCCGCAGTGCATGCGAGCAGATAGGCGAATTGCGGGTCGCTGGCGGCTGTCAGCGGGTGTTCGAGCACGCTGGTGCCCTCGAGCTGCTGGACGAAACCTGGCGTCGGCGGTTGAGCATCGACACCGGCGACAGTGCCAGCACCGTGGTCTGGCATCCAGGAAGTCGGCCATTGCTGGGTGTGGGCGGGGCAGAAGCGAGCGGGTTTGTGCGTGTGGAAGCCGCGTCAGGTGCGGCGGACAGCTTTAGCCTGGCTCCGGGGCAGCAGGCCAGCTTGAGCTTGCAGGCGCATTTGGTGCATTAGCGCCTATCTCTGTAGGAGCCAACTTGTTGGCGAGCCGGACGCTGCGGTGTGTCAGTCGAGCCGGCTCGCTTTGTAGGAGCCAACTTGTTGGCGAGCCAGACGCTGCGGTATGTCATTCAGCCGGCTCGCGAACAAGTTCGCTCCTACAGAGAGAAGCTCTTTCAGTTCAACTCATCATCCACCGGATACCGGCTGGCGTTCAGGCTTTCTTTGATCTTGCGCAAATGCGGCTGGAAGTCGACGCCCCGGCGCAGGGTCATGCCGGTCGCCAGTACATCGAGCACGGTCAACTGGATGATCCGCGATGTCATCGGCATGTAGATGTCGGTGTCTTCGGGCAGCGGAATGTTCAGGCTCAAGGTGCTGGCCCGCGCCAGTGGCGAATCTGCCGCCGTCAGGCCCAACACTGAGGCGCCGTTCTCCCGGGCGATACGTGCCACTTCCACCAGCTCACGGGTGCGCCCGGTATAGGAAATAATCACGAACAGCTCGCCTGTGTGCGCGACCGAAGCCAGCATGCGCTGCATCAATACATCGGCGTGGGCCGTCACGGCCAGGTTGAAGCGAAAGAATTTATGCTGCGCGTCGAGCGCCACAGGGGCTGAGGCGCCGAGACCGAAGAAATGGATCTGTCGCGCTTGAATCAGCAGATCCACGGCCTTGCTCACCAGGTTGGGGTCAATCGCCTGCAAAGCGCTGTCGAGCGAGGCAATGGCGCTGCCGAAAATCTTCTGGGTGTAGGCCTCGGGATTGTCATCGGCTTCGACCGCGCGGCTGACGTATGCCGCGCCGCTGGCCAGGCTCTGGGCCAGTTGCAGTTTGAGTTCAGGATAACCACTGACCTCAAACGAGCGGCAGAAGCGGTTGACCGTCGGTTCGCTGACCTTTGCAGCTTGGGCCAGCGCCGCGATGCTGAAGCGGGTGGCTTGCTGAGGATTGAGCAGGATGGCCTCGGCGACCTTGCGCTCGGCCTTGTTCAAGTCTTCCAGCCGGCTCTGGATCTGCTCCAGTAGATTGCGTACGCGGTCCATTCAGAGTCCTTCTTCTAATGCTGCGACAGGCAGATAAACGTCGTTTATCTAAAGGGGGCCTTTAGCCTGTCGCAAAGGTGGCCTATCGTACTGAGGGCCTGTGTTGATCACCACCGGAAAGTGCTTTATGACGAAATGTTGTGGTTATTACTACATATGGCCTTGAGTAACGCCTTTAAAAAAGGTATTTGTAGCCTAACTTGATAAAAGAACCAACATTATGCTCTCGATTACGGTTGAACCGTGCACTTTTGCCCTGTTTGGCGCCTTGGGTGACCTGGCAGTACGCAAACTGTTTCCAGCGTTATACCAGCTTGATCGAGCAGGACTGCTGCATGCCGACACCCGAATTTTAGCCCTGGCTCGCGAAACCGGAACCCCAGAAGAACACCTCGCGTATATCGACAAAAGCCTGCGCCGCTTTGTCCCTGAGGCCCAACTTGAAAATGAACACGTTGAGCGTTTTCAGGCTCGCCTGAGCTACCTGCACGTTGACTTCCTCAAGGCCGAAGATTACGTCGCCCTGGCTGAAACGGTAGGCGACGCCGAGACACTGATCGCCTATTTCGCCACCCCCGCGGCGGTATACGGCGCCATCTGCGAAAACCTCGCTTCAGTCAACCTGACCGAACGCACGCGCGCCGTGCTGGAAAAACCCATCGGCCATGACCTTGCTTCATCGCGTCGGGTGAATGACGCCGTGGCTCAGTTCCTTCCGGAAAATCGCGTTTACCGGATCGACCACTACCTGGGCAAGGACACCGTTCAAAACCTCATTGCGCTGCGTTTTGCCAACAGCCTGTTCGAAACCCAATGGAACCAGAACTACATTTCCCACGTCGAGATTACGGTGGCGGAGAAGGTAGGGATCGAGGGCCGCTGGGGGTATTTCGACCAGGCCGGACAGCTGCGCGACATGATTCAGAACCACCTGTTGCAGCTGCTGTGCCTGATCGCGATGGACCCTCCCAGCGACCTGTCAGCGGACAGTATTCGCGACGAAAAGGTGAAAGTGCTCAAAGCGCTGGCGCCTTTCACACCGGAGCGTCTGGCGACCCAAGTGGTCCGCGGGCAGTACATCGCCGGTTACAGCGAAGGCAAGCCTGTACCGGGTTATCTGGAAGAGGAAAACTCCAACACCCAGAGCGACACCGAAACGTTCGTGGCCATTCGTGCCGACATTCGTAACTGGCGTTGGTCCGGTGTGCCGTTCTATCTGCGTACCGGCAAGCGCATGCCGCAAAAGCTGTCGCAGATCGTGATCCATTTCAAAGAGCCGCCGCACTACATCTTCGCCCCGGAGCAACGGTTGCAAATCAGCAACCGCCTGATCATCCGCTTGCAGCCCGATGAAGGGATTTCACTGCAGGTGATGACCAAAGATCAGGGCCTGGACAAAGGCATGCAATTGCGCAGCAACCCGCTGCAGCTGAGCTTTTCCGATGCTTACCGCAGTGCCCGGATTCCCGATGCCTATGAGCGGTTGTTGTTGGAAGTGATGCGCGGCAATCAAAACCTGTTTGTCCGCAAGGACGAAATCGAATCGGCGTGGCAATGGTGCGACCAGCTGATTGCAGGCTGGAAAAAAGCGGGCGATGCGCCCAAGCCTTATCCGGCCGGTTCATGGGGTCCGATGAGCTCCATTGCCCTTATTACGCGTGACGGGAGATCCTGGTATGGCGATATGTGAACTTGAATTTCCGGATGGCCTGAAGGCTGCCGAATTCGACAACCCAACCCTGCTGGCCGAGGCATTGGCCAATCATGTGGCTGACCTGCTGACGACAGCCATCAACAGCAATCCGCATGGCGTGGCAACCTTGGTCGTGTCCGGCGGCAAGAGCCCGGTGGCGTTTTTTCAGGCGCTGGCGAAAAAAGACATCGAATGGTCCCGCGTGGCGATCAGCCTGGCTGACGAGCGCTGGGTCCCCACCGAACACGCAGACAGCAACGCGGGCCTGGTCAAACGCTACCTGTTTCAGGGGCCGGCAGCTGAAGCGGGCTTCTTCAGTCTGTATCGAGCGACGCGCACCGTGGATGAAGCTGCCGCCGCCGCCGATAGCGCACTCAAAGAAGAGATGCCGTCCATCGACGTGCTAGTGCTGGGGATGGGCGATGACGGCCATACCGCATCGCTGTTCCCCAATAGCCCGAACCTGGCTGATGCGCTGGATCTCAATAGTGAACACCTGTGTCTGCCAATGCTGGCGCCAACCACGCCGCATCAGCGTCTGACCATGACACGCAAACTTCTGGCCTCGGCGAAGTCGCCGATTTTGTCGATTTCCGGACAGGCCAAACTGGAAACCCTGCGTACGGCGCTGGCTGGCGATGACATCGCCCAAATGCCCATCCGTGCCTTCCTCAACCCGTCTCTAGAGATTTACTGGTGCCCATAAGCAAAGGATCAGCCGCCATGGAAAATACCCAAGCGAAGCAGCCGTTGAACGACATGGCGAGCAAGATTGCCCAGATCGACGCACTTTGCGCGAAAGCGAAGATATTGCCGGTCATCACCATTGCTCGTGAACAAGACGTGCTGCCGTTGGCCGATGCGCTGGCAGCGGGCGGCTTGAATGCGCTGGAGGTCACCCTTCGTTCGGAGTTTGGTCTCAAGGCCATCCGAATCCTGCGCGATCAGCGTCCGGAGCTGTGCACCGGTGCTGGCACCATTCTCGACCGGCGCATGCTGGCCGCTGCCGAAGCTGCAGGTTCGCAGTTCATCGTCACTCCCGGCAGCACTCAGGATCTGCTGGAAGCCGCCGTACAAAGCGAGTTGCCGCTGATACCCGGCATCAGCAGCGCGTCGGAAATCATGATCGGTTACGCCTTGGGCTATCGTCGCTTCAAGCTGTTCCCGGCAGAAATCAGTGGCGGTGTTGGCGCGATCAAAGCGTTGGGCGGCCCGTTCCCGGAAGTGCGTTTTTGCCCAACTGGCGGCGTCAGCGCAGCCAATCTCAAGAGTTACATGGCGCTGCCTAACGTGATGTGCGTCGGCGGCACCTGGATGATCGACAACACTTGGGTGAAGAACGGCGACTGGAGTCGGATCACCGATGCGACGGCTGAAGCAATCGCGCTGTTTGATTGATCCGCCGCTGAACCTGTAAGCGCGCCTGCCCGCGAAAAACGTACCCAGCGCGCTATCAAGATTACAGCTTGGCTATTTAACGGTGCTCCCTGGTCCGGACACCGTTTTTTTTCGTCTGCAATATTGCCGTTACGCTAATACGCGCAGTGCGTTGACCAGTTGCTCCATATCCCGGGCCGTTGTGGTGAAACCTGGGGTCACGCGTATGCACGTACCACAGGCAGAGCCCTCGCGTGCCACGGTGAATACGCCGTGCTCGTCCAGCAGGCGCTGAATCATCACGTGCTGATCGGCGTGGCGGGTAAACCGGAACGCGGTAATACCGGCATAAAGCCGGGCGTCATCGGGCGTCAGAATTTCAATGCCTTCGATCTCTCTGGCAGGCTTGACCCACAGGTCACGCAGGTAGTTGAGTCGCGCCCCTTTGACCGTCGAACCACCGATCGCGAGATGTTCTTCGAACACCGTTGGCAGGGTCATCAGCGCAGGAATATTGGGTGTGCCGTATGGAACACGGGAAAGCAGCTCATCGAGCGGATAACGGCCGTCGCCCATGTCCGGATCGATTGATTGCAGACGGTCCTTCGCCACATAGATAAAGCCCAGGCTCAGCGGCGCTCCGATCCACTTCTGCAGGTTGTAGCCGGCAAATGCGACGCCGAGTTCGCTCACTTTGAATTCCATCTGGCCCAGCGCGTGCGCGCCATCGAGAATCACGTCGATGCCGTGCTCTTTCGCCAAGGCAGCGATGGCCTGCACCGGCATTACCAGCCCTGTACGGTGAGTGACGTGGGTCAGCGCCATCAGCTTCAGGCGTGGGTGGCGCTGGAAGGCGTCGCGGTAGCTGTCGAGCAGCGCATCGTAGCTTGCAGGATGCGCGTGCTGAATTTCGATCAGCTCGATGCCTCGGGTTTTCGCCAGCCAGCGCATGGCGGTTTGCACGCTCATGTAGTCCAGGTCGCTGATCAGCAACTGATCGCCCGGACGCAGCTCGTTGTAGTTTCGAATAAGCGATTGCAAACCTTCAGATGCGCATCGGGTGATTGCCACTTCGCTCCGGTCCGCCCCCAGCAACTGCGCCAGTTGTGCGCGAATGACTTCGCTATCGACTGCATCGAATTGCTGGCGCACGTACACCGAGTTGCTTGCGTTGACGTACACCAGATTTTGTTCGTAGTTGCGCAGCGCCTTGCGCGTCATGCGCCCGAAGTAGCCGTACTCGAGATTCACCGGGCCAGCTTCAACTTCGTACTGAGCCGCCACCTCCTGCCAGAACGCTTCATCGTGGGCGCGTTCGGTTGGGGTAGGCAGTGAGCTTGCGTGCAGTGCGTCAGGCATCTATCAGTCTTCCCTGTCAGTGAAGCGAATGGTGGTTTTGGCGGGGCGCTCGTTCAGCGGCTGGCGCGGGCGAGTGCGTAATGGATCGAGCAAGCTCGACAGCCCGTTATGGTCGATCTCGTGCATCAGTGACAGAAGGCTGCCCAATTCGCTCTTGGGAAAACCCTCGCGAGCGAACCAGTTCAGGTATTGCCCAGGCAAGTCGGCAATCAAGCGGCCTTTGTACTTGCCGAAGGGCATTTCGCGCGTCACCAAAAGCTTAAGTTTCTCGGGATCCATGGGGCGCCGTTGGTCTATTCAGATGAACTGAAACGATACGTGCATTCTGCAACGGTGCCAATCGACAGATCATGCAGAAAGCTTGGTTGGTCTGTGTATTGATAAAATTAAGTCATTGATTAATAAGGATAAATCTTGTTGGAAAAAGCTGGCACGCCTGCTGCAACAGCTACCGTACAGAGATGAAATTGACTGCTCTCCAAGAATTTAATATTTCGATCAACTGCCATTAAGGAAATGACAAATGACTGATATCAATAAAGAAGCAATCTCGGTACTCAATGACCTGATCGAGACCAGCATCGACGGCGAGAAGGGTTTTCACACCGCTGCCGAAGACGCGAAGAACCCAGAAATCAAAGCGTATCTGCTGTCCCGTTCTGCAGAGTGCAAAACTGCTGTAGCTGAACTGCAAGCCGAAGTGCGTGCACTGGGCGGCGACCCGGAAACTTCGTCGAGCGCAGCTGGCGGCGTGCACCGCTTGTGGGTAGAGCTGAAGTCCGCTCTGTCGGGCAAAACCGATGAGGCTGTGCTGAACGAAGTCGAGTCCGGTGAAGACCACGCTCTGAAAGCTTACAAAGAAGCTTCGCAGAAAGCCGTAGAGAAAAATCTGCCGGTCAACGTGACTAGCCTGATCCAGCGTCAGCTGGCTGGCACCCAGGCCAACCACGATAAAGTGAAGGCTCTGCGTGACACCGTTCGTCGCGCCAGCTAAGTAGTAGCTGCAATGGAAAACGCCGACTTGTTCGGCGTTTTTTTTGAAATTTCTCTAATGCGGTAACCCGGAAGCATGCCCCCGCAGTCGCTTCGTCCGACCAGGCGAAGTGGCGGCGGCGATCGCGCTTATGTCCAGAGCGCACCCCATCAGTAAGTAATTTTTTTCCGAGAACTCAGGATCATTCAGGAGCGACTTATACTGATCATATTTTCCGATGCGGTGATCGTTAGGTACAATCTTTCTGCCCAGATTTCACTGAAGGGCTTGAGCTACCCTGCAGATCGTGAGAAGAACTGCCGATTAGATCTGCGCCTCGACTAACAGCTCCCTAACAAACGCATTTCGAAATGACACCTCCTCCAGCATGCAGTTTCTCGTAAGCAGAGCGCCTCTTTGGCCGCCCAATGCTTGATAGGGCTCACATTTTTCTTTTACATACTCGTCCCAAGCACCCTGACTTTTTTCAGCGCCACCCAAAGCTCACTTATTGATGTATCTCCCTCAGCAGCAGCCAAT
Source organism: Pseudomonas rosaeacicularis (assembly GCF_057128745.1). NCBI lineage: Bacteria > Pseudomonadati > Pseudomonadota > Gammaproteobacteria > Pseudomonadales > Pseudomonadaceae > Pseudomonas > Pseudomonas rosaeacicularis. The sequence goes on along the minus strand of NZ_JBSKHT010000012.1, from coordinate 1,047 downwards.
TCACTATAAATTTCTGTATTATTTTTATCGATTTCCTCATCTATGCATTCAACCATCTCGGCATGGACACCGCCAGCGTCGTAAATGCACGAAGCGTATCTGTCACTATGACTTACCTGCCAACCGACGTGTTCACCACTCCGCACAAATGCAGCAAAACAGGTCACCATAGAAAACACTATAAAGTTCGCCGTGATCTTGCTATTCGATTTCAAATCCCGAGGCCTCCAAGTCAAGCAGCCTGCTCTTTTCATCTGTTGCTCTCGCTATCAATCCTGAATGCAGTGTAGGTGAACTCGCGAAGAGCTTATTGTTATTACTGACTTTGAAATCCTGAACCGCACTGATGATATCTACGACAGACACCGATAAAAAATTTAAACCAAGAGTCGCATTTTTAATCAACTTCGTTTTAGGTCCAAACTGAACGCTCGTGGACCACACCAAGTCATGCAACGCCGCAGTTCTATTTTCAGTTGGAAACCCCACTCCCTTAAGAACATCATTTAGCTGTACATCGTAATGGGTTGACTTTATATAGTCATGCTGGGCTTTTCTAAATGCCTCTGTATTTTCGTTAGCGATCTCCTTCCATCTGTTATTAAAATCACTTGATCCCGCCTGTAGCCTGGCGAAACGGGAGATATATTGTGATGATTTTATAAAATCCTGTACAACTCCCATTTTTGAGGACATTTGGTACACACCGTACGATGCCCCGCCATGGTCGCCTCGTCCTGTTGATACAACTCCTGGACCTCTTCCTGCCGATTCGTAGCGTTCAGATGTAGCCCCAAGTTTCCAACGTCCTCGAACTATCGCTGCAAAACCCCCCACCAACCCCACCGGATGAAAGTGGTACACCTTCCCATCCGCCCTCAACCCCAACTTCTGCGCCACATCCCCCCACCAACTGATTTCCTTGATCCGGTCTTTCTCCGAAAACCAGTTCAGGTGCGGGGTTGAACTCGTGTGGCCGGACGGTTCGTCCAGGCTGTCCCATTTGTGCCGGGTGTAGCACCACTCGCTTTCGGCGAAGATGATCAG